>NZ_JAGGQX010000036.1:0-41947 GCF_018613095.1 Bacillus sp. ISL-75 | reverse complement strand
GAACGGTTTCATCCAGTCTTTTTATTGACATACAAATAAATTCAATAAAAATAACACTGATAAAATCAGTGTTATCAAGGTTTAATATAAATGTCATAAAAAGCTTCTGCAAAAAGATCAATATCAGGTTCATTAATTAATATGCAATTTACATTTTTAATATGATCTACATTTAATGCTTTTTCAATATTATAGCCTGTTTTTCTCTCTTCCATAAGATCAACCCCAAAAATGCATTTAGACGTTATTAACCGTAATTTTACGGTTAATATCATTTTAGGCTGATTATTCAAAAAATAAACGTACATACTATAATCAAGTGTTGGTATTCCTCCCATATTTGCCAACCTCCTTTCAATTGTTAATCGCTCAAAATCGGCATAAAGAAAACCGCTTCTAAACTGTATAGAAGCGGTTTTAAGCATTTTTTTTAATTTCTAGGTTGTTCTTTAATCCACATTAATAAAAATTCTTCGCATTCTTTAGCGGGAAAATACCATTTGCCGCCTACTTTATATTTTGGAAATCTCGGATCATAAAAAAATTTTTCTTTGATATTATTTATGCTCATACAAGTTTGTTGGCACAATTCTTCAGCATCCCAAAAAGTATGTTTTTTTTCAATTTTTTGTAATCTTATTCTCAATTCCTCTAAGAATAATTCTTCAATTTTCTTTTCATCAAGTGTTATTTTTAACATTCGATTCTCCCTAGAATGGCTTTTAAGCCTTTTTATTTAAAGTTGTGATATTTAGGCTTGGTCAATTCTTCAATCGATTTTAAGCCCCTTGCCGCCCTTCCTTGAATCAATTCCAATGACAACTTATATTCAACAGCAATTTCTTTTAACGTTTTATAATTTCTTCCATCTTTTATATAAACCATGTTGTTTTTCCTCCAATATTGGATATGCTATTATCAAAGATGATTTCACCAATTTTCTTTTTGCGTTGTGTAGGCATTTTTCTCTTCTTTTGGTTAAACCCCTTCAATAAAATGAAGGGGTTTTTCTTATTAACAGCCTTTTACATTAAAACAACCTTTTGCAAGGTTTGTTAAATCTCCACCTTGTAAAAACCATAAACCAACAGCAATTGGAACAATAAAAAACAGGAATATCATTAAAAACATTAAAATTATTTTCATAAATAAACTTCAACCGGTGTAAACCGTTTTATATAATAATTTGCTTCCTGATCTGTCAGGCTGATATTATCACCTTCCATGTTATAAGCTGTTATAAAAAAGGTACCAACCAAGATATCAAAACCAACTATTGCACGGTTAACAGGCAACCCCATTAATTTTCCTTCTTCATTTAAGGTTATAGCAACCCGCCCGCCGCTTTTGGTTGTTCCAATATTGATAACTTCAATATAGCCGCCAACAATTTCATTCATTGCTTTAAGATCATTTTTCATGATCTTTTTATAAGGCTTTTTGTTCGGCTCCACAACTACAATTTGTATTTCATCCGTTGCCGGATTTTTAAGTGAATCGGCTTCAGCTTCAGCAACATATTTTCTTGCTAATTCAATTAGTTCATCTTCTCTATTGTTCATCCTTCAAGCCCTCCATTTTATAAAGGTTTGTTCTTGTATCTAAAATCATTTCACTTTTCAGCTTTTCAACATCAGGCAACCAAAATAATTTTTCCCGCTTCAATTCTTTGATCGGAATTAATTGCCCCGCTTCAACCATTGCCGCTAATCTTGAACGATTTACTTTCAGCATTTCTTGAACATCGTTTGAACCTAAAACATTAGCTTTAATAAATTCAGCCGCTTTTTCTCTTTTCATCATTTTGTTTGCTCCTTTTTTTATTTCTTCTTTATATCATATCACTTTTATGAACTAATGTCCATAGCGATAAAAAAAAGCACTTCTTAATCAAGAAGCGCTTCACGAACAATTTTATATTTTTCTTCAAGCTTATCAAAAGCGTTGTTTGTAACCTTGTATTCATTCCATCCGATTTTGTAAGCTATCCGATCCGGCAAGGTATAATTCTTAGGATCGATCTTACCAATGAATGTAATTCCCCGTCCTTTAATTTCAAGCGGTGTTACAATGTATTGATATTTCCAATCGTATGAAGCTTGAACTTCCATATCATAAAATTTATGGTGCGGTTTGCTTTCATTCATTTCAGGTGTGTAATTAAAAGTTGTCATTTTGTCATTCCTCCAAGTTGTTTTGTTTGATTAACTCTATAATTTATTATAGCATGATTATATACTTTTGTCCATAGTTATATTAAAAAAAAGACTTGCTGATTTCAGCAAGCCTTGAATGATCTATTTTACTGGAATTGCAATTGTAGCCGTTACTGCATCATAAGTTGATTCATTGTAAATATCGCCCATATCAAGTTTAATTTCTTTTATATTCTTTACATCGATCTTTTTACCTTCCGGCGCTAAATACTCAATTGTTCCATCCATTTTTACTTTTGAATTAATATCACCGGAAATTTCGCCGCTTCCCATGAACATGTTAGCTGATAATTGCATTGATCCGATAATTGCGCTTCCTTGATCAGGATAAAATGAAAGTTTTGAAGTTGTACTGTTTTCAAAATTCATTCCTATAACAATTTTATCTTCAGTTACTTTTACTTCAGCAATGTTAATGATCATACCGCCAAAAGTTTTTGAAATACCCGCATTGAATTTTTTCTCATTAGCAACCGCTTTTTGATCTGTTTTTGAAGTTGTTGAAACTTCTGTTTTTGTTCCTGTTGAAACTTCTTCATCGTCACCGGAAAAAATAGCTACTACAATAACTAAAGCGATAATTGCACCGAATAAGATAAAAGCCCACTTGAATAATTTTTTGATTGTTTTCATGATTGAATTTCTCCCCTTGTGTATGTTTTTTATTTTTACTACTTCTAAAGTATATCATAACTATGAACGCTTGTCCACATTTATTTTTTTTTAAAAAGAAGGGGAATTATTCTCCCCATTCCTCATTCGCTATTTCTTCAACAATTTCTTCAAGCGCTTCTTCAAGCTGTTCCATGAAATCAGGATAAGCTTCATTGAAAATTTTCTTGATCTTGTTTATTTTTGCTTGTGAAGGTTTGATATCATTATTTTCAAGGATTTCAAAAATCCGATCATCATCTAAAACAATAGTTGCTGTTAAATCTTTATTTTTTTTAATTGTTGCCATTAAAATCCCACCCTAAATCATTATAATAGTTTATTAATGCTTCAGCCATTAATTTAAAATTAGGTTCATTTCGCATTGAACCAGTAACATCATTAGATTTTTCAGCCTTTGCAATCCTTTCATTAATTGATAATAATTTTGTCTTTTTCTCTTCCATTGGATCAACCTCCAAAACGTATTTAGCTTCTTTACTACTTCTTAAGTATATCATATCTATGAACGCTTGTCCATAGTTATTTTTCAATTAGATTTATTTTTAATTTTTTCATCAACAACTTTTTGCGCTTTTAATACTTTTTGTACTAAAGCCATAACATCATAAACCCCTATATTTTTCAATTGCGGATTTTGTTCAACTAATTCTAATAAAATTTCCATTGTGTAATTTTTCATAATCTCTTTTTTCTTTTCCTCCTTTGATTAACTCTATAATTTATTATAGCATCACTATATACTTTTGTCCATAGTATTTATAAAAAAAGAAGCGACTATTTAAGCCGCTTTTTTCTTCTTGCTTGCTGTTTTCTTTTTCTTCTTGATCTCGCCCTTCTCGACTTGATCCGGTGTAAATAGGTGTGATAGCTTCAACATGAAGCGTGTTTCTTCTTTTTGCTTGCCTGTTTCTGGATCGATCACCGGCTTGTTATTTTCGTCTACAAGCTTCTTTGTGAATGGCTTCCATAATTCAAGGGCTAAAAATGCCTTTTCACCTTTTTTAACAACTTGTCCTTCTTTTGCCCATTCTTGAAAAGTTTTAAGGTTTTCCCCATCGTATTCATAACCAATCATCATTGCTGTTTCTTCGATCATTTCTCTGTTAGTTGCCATTTTGTCATTTCCCCTTTTGTGTTTGTTTTGTTTGATTAACTCTATAATTTATTATAGCATTATTATGGACAAAAGTCCATAGTATATTTAAAAATAAAAAGAAATATTTTTCAGGATCGCCGGATTTTACCCATCAATTAATTATAGCATAATTATAAACAAAAGTCCATAGTTATTTTTAGGCAAAAAAAAGAAGCGGCTTATAACCGCCCCTGTCTTTTTAGTTGTGCTTCTCTGATTGCTTTCAAGCTTGCTGTTTGCTTTTCTCTTTCTTTCTTTGCCGCTTCAATTCTTTTAATTTGGGCTTGCATGATCTCCTTCAATCCGTTGCTTTCTTCTGCTGTTACTGTTGGTCTAGTTTCGTTAAATTTTTTCATTTTGTCATTTCCCCTTTAAGTTGTTTTTGATTACCTTATATAAATATTATAACATTATTATGAACTTTTGTCTATAGTTATTTCAAAAATATTAGGGGATTTTATTCCCCCTGATCCTCATTCATTTTCTTTGCTAATTTGAAAGCTTTGATTCTTGAATAATGGCTTCCAACTACCTGAACAACTTTTCCTTCAATTTTACCGATTACCCAAAATTTATTTTCGATTTCATCCATTTTTTGATAAGTGTAAAATATTTTCATTTTTGTTTCCCCCTTGATTAGCTTATAATTTATTATATCATCTTTATGTACAATTGTCCATAGTATATTCAAAAATATTTTTCAAGATCGCCGGATTTTTAGGCATCACCTCATTATAGCATTTTTATAGACAAAAGTCCATAGTTATTTAAATAAAAAAAGAAGCTTTTCAGCCCCTTTTTAATATTGTGTTTTTACAAATTGTTCCGCTAAAAATTTCAAGAAGTGATTTACGTTGCCATTTGCAAAATCAATTTTTCTTAAAGTGTTAGCAACTTGATCTTGTTCCCTTGCCGGTGCATTTTTAATTGCTTCAATAACAACATCAGTATCGATTAAATGTATATTGCCGTTATGATCGATTTCAAAAGCTTCATATTGGATTTCCTTTTCATCAAAGAATAATTCTAGGTATTTTGCTGTTTTTGTCATTTTGTATTTCCCCTTTTGTTTTTAAGTTGTTGTTTCTTTACTACTCTTTAATAATAACATATCTATATACTTTTGTCCATAGTTATATTAAAAATTTTTAGGGAAAAATAAAAAAGAGGTGTTGTTAATGGTTTATATAACAAGGCGTTGTTTGCATTGCAATAAAGGCGGCGCTTATTCGTTTAATCATTTATGTTCTTTTCATTGGAACAAATTAATTGAGGAAAATATAAAGAAGGTTATAGAAGCTGAACGAAAAAAGAAGCCCCTATGAAGGCTTCTTTTTTTCTTTGATCTACATTGGGAGGATAGCCCTTGTAAATATTAGTTTTTGGTTTGGTGTGCTTAAATATACCGAATAGGAGGAAAACATGATTTTTTACATGGTAGCCATTCCATGTAGAAAAGAAGCATAATTTTTTGGTGCGGTTCTGTTAGTCGAGAAATCACAAAACACTTTCTAGGCTTACTAGATCATGATCTAGGTTCACATTTTTAAGCCCGTTAAAAGACATCAGCCCTGTGATAATATTTTGTGCTGTACCTATCTTTTTAGCATTACCAATTATAGGGACAAACCGATATTAAACGTAAATTTACGATAAAAAAACCGCCGTTGCATAGGCGGCGGTTTTTTGCATGAGAATCTTATCGAAAAGAAAAGGTGATAATCAACATGGCACTCTCAACTCAATCAACTAACTATATTATTCGTATTTTATTAAAGGTCTATACCCTTGTTTTTTTAAATCTGCCGCTAAAGCTTCAGCATTTTTTTGTTGTTCAAAAGCCCCAACTTGAACAATCCACAATTTGCCGCTTGGTATCGATTCCGGCGGGGGTTGCGCTGATTTTTTTAAACCAAGAAATTTTTCCAAGCCGTTTATATGCCCTTGTGCAATTTTTTGTTTAAAATCTTCTTGATCTAAAAGTTTAGCATCAGCCGCATTGCTGACAAATAAATTTTCAGTCAAGATTGATTTCATTTTTGCTTCACGTAGCATATGAAAATTAGATTGTTTTTTTCCTCGATCTTCAACATCTTTTCCAAGCGCTTTCATAATCTCACTATGAATAATATTTTGAAAAGCTGAAGTTGCCGCTCCGCTATTAGGATAAATATGTGATTCAAAACCTTTTGCGGTTGCCCCTGTTGAACTATTGCAATGAATAGATAGTAAAACATCAGCATTGGCGTTATTGGCTTTTTTCGTTCTATCAGTCAATTCAACAAAAATATCAGTTGTCCTTGATTGGATTACCTGAATATTTTCATAGTCATTTAAACCTTTTTCAATCATTTTACAAATATCTAAAGTTATATCTTTTTCTTTTAACCCATTACCCGCCGCCCCGCTGTCTTTGCCGCCATGCCCGCCGTCAAGGTAAATTTTAATCAAAATATATTTTCCACCTTTCCATAGTGAAATTATTTGTGATTATCTTTTGTTTTTGCTTTTTCAGCTTTTGCTTCCTTTATTGTCGCTGTTGTACTTCTTAACTGACTGTATAAGCCGCTACTAGCAAGCCCAAATAGCAAGCCTAATAATATTGTTCCGCTTAGGTTGCCGGTTGCATCATGCACCATTAAAAAAGTGATTCCAATACCGACAACCATTGCTATAAATGGAGAATATTTATCATTAACCCAAAATTTAAAAGCTTGAACAACAGCGGTTATAATCGGAATTATTACCGCCGCTTGCATTGAAAAATTAGTAAGTATGTCATTATTAAACATGGTTTTTTGCTCCTATCGTTTTGAATTTATCGCTTGTTTAATCTTTTTAATCAGGCTCAATTTTGATTCTCCAAAAGTTGCATTTAAACTATATTCACCATTATCATAAATTTCTTCGATCTCAATAATTTGGGTATCAACTGAAATAATTGATTTTGGTTTTAAAGCTTTTGTTTGCACCGTTACAATATCGCCTAAGAACCAATCCACACCAAAAGTTGACATTGTATTAGGATTATCCAAGATTTCAGCGGTGAAATTTTCAACTTTTGGTCTTTTGTTAATTTCAGCCCGCCCTTCACTGATCACTTCTGAAGATTTTGTTTTATTTGAATCAAGAATAATTTCTTTTCTAGTAAAACCTGTTGAAGTGCCTGATTTAACACTAGCAACCGCTGTTGTTTGATCGTTTGTTCCATCATTCCAAGTCATATAAGCCATTGTTGCCCAATCTCTTATTGAGTTAGCATAGTTAGCATCTTTTATATTGTTAAAATCTTCACTGAAAACAACAGGCGGGTTGATTGTTTGATTTATTGATCTGTTTGTAGGGGAATAGGTGTCCATAACAAAACCGTTAAACGTATTTTTTATATAAACATTCCACCCAATAGGGTATTTTCCTATTTCATCTTCAAACATATTAGCAATCTGAACAATTGCTTCACCGATAAAACCGGTTCCCCAATCAACAGTAAAATCGATTGAATCCCCAAAATTTTTTATAGCTGCTATGCTAAACATATTTAAAGTTCTTGCCGCATTCCAAAAATATCTGTCTTGATCTCTATATTGTGTTACAAGATTTTTTGAAGCTAATTGCATCATTATTTCAGCTTGTGTTTTTGCCGTAAAACTTCCAGTGTCTATTGGATGGCATATCCTATAATTCAACATGCCCTTTAAAGGTATTAAAACTAAATTCCAATAATCATCGGCAATACTTGCATTAATTTCTTCAATGATCATTGCATTGTTTAGATCATTATTTACTATAATGATTCTACCAATAACTAATTCTTCAGCCCCTTGCGCCGTTCTGCTGATCGTTAATTCACTGTTAACAATCCCATACCATGAAGAACGACTAACGAACGATTTTACGTTATCAATTGCGGCTTTCCAAACAAGATCGGTTGTAAAGATATTTATTTGAATTGATTTCATAAGTTACACCGTAAAACAAAATGTAATAGGGAACCAATCGGTTGCTGTTGGTGCGGCTGTTTGGCTTACATCATCTAAAGTAATTGCTCCATTAGTATCTATAGTCCATTGCGCAAAATTCTTTCCGCTTGTAGGTAACGAATAGGCTAATTGTTTACTTGGTCTATATCCTACCGGCAATGTAGCAACTGCCGTTCCTGCCGCTGTTAATCCTTTAATCGTTCCTTGCACAAAAACAGTACCGCCTTTTTTCTTGTATTCCGGAATACTTCCGGCTGAATAAGTTACTGCCGGCGTTTGTAAAGGTAATGTAATCCAAGGTGTATTTTTAAAGTCTATATCACCAACTCCAATTACAACCGTATCTGAAGTTGCTGTTCCATCCCAGTGGAAAAACTGAAGTAATTTTGACGCTTTTGTATATCGTATTGTACAAGTAATAGGATCAATATTGGATCCGCCAATATTTAAATCTCCATTTGTACTAAATACAAATCTTTTTCCTACTGTTGGATCGGTTCCAACATTTTGCATATCAGTCCATACTTCAACCCCATAATCACCGGTTAAAATTAATTTTTCATTTATTGTATCAGGTACAAGCGAACTAATCATTGTATTATGCGCTGATTCTCCGCCGCCAATAATAGTTGTGCCGCCTGATCCAATTGATACCCCTACTCCTGTAGCATCTGAACCTTCTTTCATCTTTAAAACAGACATTTCGACGTTATCAATTGTTCTTGTATATTTCAATTCTGAATTTTTAATTGACATTTTATTTGATTTATATGCAACATAAGAACGCTTATCCGTAATTGTAAGCGTGTTTGTTCCAACTAAAATAGTTGCCAATGGTATTTGCTTAATTGCGTTATCATCTTGATAAGAGGTGCCTAAAATCGTTTCAATACTTGCTGATCTTGTCGCTAAATCCATACGAACAACAACAGAATAAAGATCACCATTAACAGGTGTTCCAATCGCTGTTGCAATTTGCGCATCGTTAACAACAATTCGCCCCATAACAATAGCTTTACCAATATCAATTGTATAAGCGTATGCGCTTGTATAGGTTACTTTTAAACCTTCAACAATTCCATCTTGAATAATCGCATTAGTATGTGTTGCAAAATCATTTGCTTCATATGTCCGATCTCCACCAACAGAATTATGAAAAAAAGATAAAACAGCCAAATAAAAAACTTCCTTTCTTTAAATCGTATGGTACATATTTCGATATATAAAATAAATCGTTGCTTCAGGTGTTAACAAAGTATCATCCCTGAAATCAATAATATTTTCGCCTAATTTTAAATGAAAAAAGGTTGTAGAGAAATCCAAACGATCAAAAACATTTTGCACCTTATTTAAAATTACTTTTTTCGATCCAAAAGTTGTATCAATCAACAATTCATCAGTTGCACTCATTGTTAAATTTTTAAATCGGATCATTTCGCCTGTTGTTACATTTTCAATGATCGGATTAATACAAGCCCCAATAATTTTTATAATAACAGGCGCTTCAACTTGTCCGTTGTTAATCACGGTTTTATTTGGTAAATAAGTACCAAATTCAATAGGGGTTGTATCTGACATTTCAAAGGGAAATTCAAACAAAGGTATTGCTTGCTGAAAAGTTTCTGTTATAGTCGTATCGGAATACCAAAAAGGGTTGTTTGCTTGAAATTGCAATTGCACTTTTTGCCAATGGTAATTTCTATTTTCAAAACCAATCGGAAAATTTGGCGCTGATACAAAAGTTATATCTCGGTGGTAAACATTGCCGTTATTTAAAGTAATGATCATTTCAACAACCCCATTTAAGGGGTTGCAAATTTTTGCAACATCCATTCGCATTTCTTGAATTTCGCTTGGTGTTCGATCCAAGGTATTTAAAACAAAAATTAAATCACTTTCTACTGATTCCATAAAATTATTTACATAAGTATTTCCATGCTGATTCCATGCTTTTGTTATTACCATATTTGCCGCCGCTCCACCAATTAAAGGGAACGATTCAATTTGATAATTGTTGATTAAATAAACTTGATCGTTTTGATCTATAAATTCAATTTGATTTACTTTTAGCATCTTGTCACCTCTCTTTTACCACATCAGCGACATTTTATTAAGTGTCCGGCTAAATTGTTTATTTGCATCTCTTATATCTAAAGCTTTTGGGCTATTTATATTAACAGTCATTGATTTATTATTTGTTTTTTGTAAAGTTGTAGGTGCTTGATTTCTCGGAATTGCCGCATTTGCCATTTTATTAGATACACTTCTTATTTTTGATAAAGAATCCTCTATACCAATTGCCAATCCTTCACCGACATTTATACCCATTTCTTCAGTTACTTTACTTGGTGAACCAAGTTTTAATTTATCTTTAATCGCTGATTTTACTGTTTTTGCTATTTCATGCGCCTTGTCTTTAACTTTTTGCAACATGTTAGACATTCCGTTAACAAGCCCTCTGATAATATCAGAACCGATACTTTTTAAATCGATACCTTTAAAAAATTTAACTGCTTTTGACCAAGCATTTTTAAAATCCTGAATCGCCTGATTCCAATTTTTTTTAATATTTTTACCAATATTGCTTAATCCTGTTACGATCCAATCCCAAGCTTTTTTAAAATCTTGCATATCTCTTTTCCAAGCTGATACAATTTTTTTACCGGCTCCGCTAATGATTGCTATCAATTTGGGAAAATCTGTTTTTGCTTTTTTGGTAATGATATCCCAATTTTTATAAAGCAAAACACCTATTGCAATTACCGCCGCTATTGCCGCAATGATCGCTAAAATCGGCAAAATAACAGGTATAAAACTAGCGATAAGCGCCCAATTTGCTGTTGTTAGTGCGGCAATAACCGGAATTAAAGCCATTACCACCCCTATAATAATTCCTAAAGCAACCGTTACCGCTGTTATTCCCGCCGCCCACTCCGGATTTTTAGTTGCCCAATCCGCAATTTTTGCAATCAAATCAGCAACCATTGTCAATAAAGGCGCTAATTTTTTATCCATTTCGTCAAGTGCTTTATTTAGCTTATATTGTGGATCATTTTTTTGATCGGCAAGGGCTTTATTAATAGCGTCTTGATTTTTCTTATAATCACCGGCTTTTGTACTGGCACCGGCTAAAGCATCGGTTATCTTTTTTCCTTGTTCTTCCCATAAAGTACCAAATAACCTAGTACCAATTTTATTTCTTTGTACATCATCGTCAACTTTTCCAAGTTCTGTTGCAACCTCACCAAAGGCAATTTTTCCCGCATCCCCGCCTTCTGCTACGGCTTCGCCCCATTGTTGCAATTGTTTAGCTGAAATATTTGTACCTTGAATTAATCCGGCGGTTGTTTTATCTATTCCCGCCCCAAATTCAGCAAGCCGGATTCTTCCTTCCTTAACACCGTCTAAAAGTACGTCTATATTCCAAGATTTTGTTTCAACTCCTGCACGGAAAATTCCTTGGATTTCTAGTGCATTGTACCCAGCCCTTTTTAGTTGGCTTCCATATTCTGACATTATATCAAGTTGATCCGGTGGGAATCCGGCTTTTAAAAGTGCATTCGTCATTTCAAGGGCTTGCTGTTGTGAAATTCCTATTGCTTCACCAAATTCATTTGATTCTTGAATCAATTCAGTAAAATCAATATCGCCAAAACTTTCCGAAATTACGGCGGCTGTATCAATTACTTTTTGATTGTATTCATCTGTTTTATCACTGTTCAAAGCAAATTGTTTTCTTACACCTTCAAGCGCTGTTTCACCGTCAACTCCAAAAGCTTGAATATTTGTAATCATTGCTTTAACTTTTGGCACGGCTTCATCAGAAATATCAAAAGACATTTTTATTTTGGTGTCAAGATGTGCGTTTTCTAATGATTTTGAAATAACTTCACCGATACCGGCACCGGCGGCGGCTCCGGCAATTGCATTTGCAATGCCCCCGCCCATATCCTTAAATGATCCTCTTACTTCATGACTTGTCCCTTGTGCTTGCCTTTCAAAGTGCCTTAATCTTCCTTCTGTTGCAATGATTTCCCGCTGAAATTGTCGAAAAGCTTCTTCTCCAATATCGCCCCGCTCAAATTGCGCCTGAACTTGTGCTTCAGCTTGTTTTAAATCATTTAATTTTCTTGATGTTGTTTCTATTTGTCGATTTAATAACGTTTGCCGTTGTGCTAATAATTCCACATTGTCAGGATTGAATTTTAAAAGCCTTTCAACTTCGCTCAATTCACCTTGAATTTTTCGGCTTTCTTGATTCACTTCTTTTAAAGCATTATTTAAGCCGGTGGTATCGCCGCCAATTTCAACCGTTATACCTTTAAAACGCTCTGCCATTTCTTCACATCCTTTTAAAATGAATCCATATCAGCTTGTGAAGCTTTTCTTGATCGCTGTTTTGCGGGCTTCTGTTGCTCTAAATATTCTTCAATATAATCAAGACACATTCCTATTGTCATAACTTCCAAATCATTCATTGTTAGTTCACATCGATAGCACATTACTTGATAAAGTTCGGTGCTAATTTCGCCGCCGCTTCTATCATCTATAACTTTTTTTTTGAACTTGAAATACTGGCTAACATTAATTCTTGCATTTCCGGAAAAATTTCATCAATAGGAAATTCTTCAAATTGACTTAACCATTCAATTGGTTCTGCTATTGTCGGATCGGCTGTTTTTGCCATAATCCAAGAAATATTGTAAAAAACCTCAAAGTCTAAAACTTCAAGGTCTTTTACATCTGTTTTTTTCTTCTTAGCTAAGTCTTGCAATGGAGACATTTTCAAAATTTCTTTTAAATAGTCTTTGCCAAATTGCGCTTTATATCTTAAAGGTGTTGCACCGTTGCTTTTAAAACGTATTTGTTTACCGTCAATCGTAATTGTTTTTTCCATTTAAACCATCCTTTTAAGGTGCTACTGGATTATAAACAGCGGTGTACCAAGCATTATAAACCGCATCCGGTGTATCGCCTGTTGTGGATCGTTTAACAATTCCATCAGCCGGTCTTGGTGCCGCTACAAGTGTTAATTCTTGTGTTTGTGGTTCTGCTGTTTCTGTTTTGGTTGCTGAATTTAAACCGGTTCTTGAAACGGTGCAATTGTAAAGAACGTGTCTTGTCGCTTTAATATCTCCATCAAATTCAAACATGAAAGCAATTTTTTTTGGTTTGGCATTAGCGTTTTCAGTTAAAACATTGTCGGTTCCTTCTAACACTTCGCCCAAAACATCGATTCTAAAACTTCTTGGAATATTTGCAACAGTCAAGGTTGTTTCATATCCTTGATTGGATGAAGAAGTGTAATATAAAACATCATCAGCGTAAAAATCCGCTTGATCACCTTTAGGATCAAGTGAAATTTCAACCGCACCCGCTAAAATTACCGGTGTTGCATAAGTTAAAGTACCGTCTACACCTTCAGTTACAACAGAATAATGAGCATTTCTTAGACCAAATATAACTTTATTTTCAGGCATTAAAATAACCTCACTTCATATATTTTTTGAAACAAATTTTCTTCTTCAATAAAAGCTTCTGAAGAAGCAAAAGGAATTTCATTTTCATTCAAAACATTTTCTACAAGGCTTTCAGCTTCCAAATCTTTTTGATCTGTATACAATTCAATTTGCACATTTTGCATTGGAAAGTACATTGAGTTATCCGCTGAAAAATTTGAAGTATAAACTGTCAAATAACAGATAAACGGCGGTGCCGGAATTGGATAATTTTCCGATTCCACAAAATGCGAATAAGCAACAGGATATCCTGTTGCTTCAAGAATGTTTTTTAATTCAACTAAATTCATGATCTGATCGCCCGCTCTATCTTGTGTAAAAATTCTGTTACGGCTCTTTCTTCAGCCGGTGCAATATGAATTTTGGGTTGCACTCTGCCGCCGCCCCTTTTTGCATGTCCTTTTTCTAACAGGTGGGTTAATTGATAATCTGTTTTATTATAATTGACATAACTTTTGCCAACTTTTTTAAGCCGCCAACCTTTGCTATAATCGCCGGTTCTATTTTTATAAGGCTTTTCACCTTTTTTTAAATCGGCATTTAAATCTTGTGCTGTTTTTTTCGCTGATTTATCAATTTCTTCTTCTAATTCAGAACTATATTGTTGCAATTGCTGTAAAATTGCCTGTTGCAATTGGTCAATTTCCACCGGTTTTCACCTCACAATATAATTCAGTAAATCCGTCATTGCGCTGAAAAGTTTTATAAATACTATATTTTTTATTTCCATATTCCAAAAGCTTTTCTTGATCATAAGAATCTGAATCGACTACAAGCATCATATCAGGTTTGAAGCCCATAACACCCGCTGAATTAAATTCAGCCCTTGTTATACTTAGCTTTGAACAAAACACCAAATAGGGTTTTTCAATCGGCTTAAATTGATTAAGATCATCTTTTATTGTCGTGATTGAAAGCAAGGTGCAAACATCATCTAAGGAAATATTTTTAGGATTTCCAATAGATTGTTTAAAGGATGGCATCTTGTTTATCAATCCTTTCTTTTATGATCCGATTTCTTAAACGGTGTTGAATGTTATTTGCTAAAGGTGTATCTTCTTGCCGCTTACGATAAGCCCAAGCCGCATAATCAACAATTAACATTTGATCATCAGAACTATTTAAATCCGGTTTAATTCCTCTTCTTTGAATTTCTTTTAAGGTTCCTTCAATCAATTTGATAAAAAAGGCATCCCGCAAATTATGCGTAATGCCTAAATCAATTTTCAATAAACTTAAAAGCGTTTCCATTATTGCCCCGCCTGTTTGCCTGTTGCCTTTGCTTTTGCTTGTGCCGCTTGTGCTGATTGCTGTACTTGCTGTTGTGCTTCAGCTTGCATTTTTTGCGCTTCAGATTGTCCGGCTTGGTTCATATGTGTTTCAAGTTCTGATTGTCCTGATTGAACATTCACTTGCTTGATCTTAGTTTCTGATTTCATTGTTTCATTATTTGAAGAAGCTGTTGTTTTTCCTTGCTGTCCGGCTTGTACCGGCTCACTATGGTTACTATGCGCTTCTTGAATACCTGTTTTAGTTACCGCCGCTTCTTGTGCTTCAAGCGCCGCTTGTGCTTGATTAACAGAAACAACTTTTCCATTGACTACCGTTTTAAATTCGCTATTTTCAACAGCCGCTTGATTAGGTTCTTGATTGCTCGCTTGGTTGTACGATTGGTTGCTTTTTTGATTAATCGCTTGATTGATCCCTTGATTTTTTTCATTCATTTTAATTCGCTCCTTTTCGTTTTTAACCGTAAAAAACCGGTTACATAGTGTTAAAAAAATTAAACAGCCGGTGTAATTGTTAATAAAACAAAAGCATCAGGCTTAGTAGGTTTCCCATCAAAGCGCCCTTTACCCCTAAATGCCATTTGATCCTCTACAAATCGAACATGCTCTGAATTGTCAATAGCAATGTTTTCACGCTCTACAAGTGTGTACTTTTCAAATTCTCCATAAAGAACTTGATCAGCCGCCATTGAATTATTGAATGTTACCGGAATACCTAAAATGTCAGGCTGTGCAATATTTGGCAATCTTCCTACGATATCGCCCGCCGCATTAACTTGGATAGACATTTCAAGGAAATAGTTATAGTAAGTTGATCGGCGCATAACGGCACGGATTTCACCAACAGAATCTAAACCTGTATCAATTAAACCAATTGGTTTAACATATTCCGCAATAGGCGCACCTTCAGCAACAGTCACACGGTTTCCAACAGCAATTGCGGGAATAATTCCGCTTGGTTGTTTGCCCGCCGCTCCTGTACCGTTTAAGATTGCAATATCAAGTGCTAAAGAAATAGCCCTTGCAATTTTCTTTGAAACATAATCATCAAGGTTAATAACAGAATCCTGAAGTAAATAATTATCAACAAAAGTTACTTTACCTACTTTGAAGCCATCAAAATCTAAATATGCAAGTGTTCCAACATCACCGACTGGTAAAGCCGCATTTTGCTCAACCCAAGAAGCCGCTGTTGTATCGGTATCAATTAAAATTCTCGCTGTACCTTTTACTTGAATCTTATCAACTAAAGGATAAAGTGTTGAATAATCGCCCAACATATCCATGATCCGATTTACAATTACTTCAGGAATAGCAAGTTCGCCGCCTGTTACCGCACGTAAATTTTTAAACTTCTCGTAAAATTCAACAACATCAGAACGCTTGAAATATTCGCCTGTTTTTAATAACTCTCTTACTTGCAACCGGTTAACACCTTTCATTTCTTCAACCGCTCCTTTTGCTCTAGTTTGCTTGTTTGTTTCTTTTGCTCTTTCATTTACATCTTCAAGTTCTAATTCTAAAGCGGCAATTTCATCTTCTACCGTTTTCTTGTCATTATCGTTTTCGGTTTGCTCTGTTTCTAATCCTTGAATTTCAGTTTCAAGCAAATTTAAATCTTCTTCATTTACCGCTTCAGCAAGTGCCGCTTGTGTTGTTTCACTTCTCTTTAAAATATCAGCCGCTTTTGTTTCAAGTTCTTTTAATTTTGCCCGCTTGATTTCAAGCGCCTTTTGAATCTTCAGTTGCTTTAACATTTATTAATTGCCCCCAATCTTTTTTCCAATGCTTTTCTTTGTTCTTCAATCTTTCTTTCTTTTATCGCTTCAATCTGTTTTGCCCTCGCTGATACGCTTGTATTTTCATAAGCGGGGAATGTTACAACAGAAACTTCATGCAAATCGATTTCGTTTATTCTCCATCGATAGCCGCCGCTTGCTAGTTCTTCTAAATCTTCAGCAAGGATATTAAAACCAAAAGAACATTGATCCACATCACCCCGCTGAACTAACTCATATAAATCTTGTGCATATTGAGTTTTGGGTAATTTTATTGTTGCAAATAATCCTTTATCATCGGCTTTTACTTCCAATGATCCGCTTTTATTTCGCCCTAAAACATATTGTGTATTATGATTCCATAAGGCTCGGATATCATTGTTCAATGTATTTTCAAAGGCTCCCTTAGTAATGATTTCATAAGAACCTTCAAATAATTCTGTTTCCTGTTCATATAACGCAAAATAACCCTCAATGACTAATTCATTAGGATTAACAGATTCACGGATAACCTTAAAATTTGTTTTAAGATCCCTTTTATTCATTTCCGTTGTTCGCATTTGTTTTATCACCCCCTTCAAGCTTCTTTTGTTTTCCTACATCTTGAACCGGAATAAAGTTTTCTAAAACTACATATTCGTCTAATCCCTCAACAGGTGACAAATCAAATTTATCTCTTCCTTCATTGCGGTTCATCATTCCGGTTGTAATCATTTCTTTTACATGGCTTGTCATTTCTCCAAGATCATATTGCATTAATGATCTTGAATTGAATTTGAAATACCATGTAGGTGCATAAACTAATTTTTTTGAAAGTTCTTGCTCGATTACTTTTGCAATTGGCATGATAACCGAACTAATAAAATTGTTGTATTCATCTTTGTTAAAGGTACCAACTCCGAGCATATAAGCCGGAATACCAAAAGCCGCCGCTACACTTTTTTTATCTAAAGTCAATCCTTCTTGTATGGCTAAATCCTGAAGGCTTAAAGGTCTTATTTCTTTTACATCTATTTCGTTTGCCGGAATAATCCACGGCTCCCCGCTGTCAGTATCACCGACATAACTATTTAAAATTTTGTCTCTTTCTTCTTTGATCTGCATCCCTTCAGCATCAGATTCAACTTTAATAATTAAAGAAGGTCTCCATTTCGACTGAAGAAATCCTGTTTTGGTTGTATTGGCTTGAACAATATTTGCAATAGTATCTTTAACAATTGGAACAAAACCCGCACCCTTGAAAGGAAATAGATCATCAGGAATTAAAACAAAATGCAATAATTCATTTGGATCATAAGTTTGTAAGCCGTTTAATCTGATTTCATATTTTTCTTGATTGCCCTGATAGCTTACACTTCCAATATCCCATATGATCAAATTATCAAGAAGCCCATTCACAATTTTAGGATAGACAACAGAATTTCCATAAGAACATAAATCAGAAACAATTTTATAAATGAAGTTTTTCCTAATCATATAGTTGTTTGGATAAACATCAATCTTTTTTGCTAATTCATTTTTTAATCTGATATCGCCCGCTTCGCCGTTTTCCATTAACATAATTGTCATACTACTGACAAGATCGGCTATTTTATGAATGCACTTTTTAACCTCTTCATTTTTGGTTACTGGCATATATCCGGCGGGTAATAAAATATTAGAAGCATCTTCACCGGTTAACCATACGGCAACAGGATCATATTGTCTTTTTTTCATTTTCTTCTTTTTAAAGATCGCCAATTTTTCACCCCCTTAAAACCAAGTATTAATTTTGCTGTTTTTATCCCTTGCAATGATCGCTTGCTTTACGGCAACAACCGTTGCATCAAATAGATCAATGCGGAAATTTTCACTTACTTTTTCAAACCTTATTCTTTCTTCAGCATCTTCATTTGCTTTTACATTTGATATGCAATATTCAAAAGCTTTTGATGAAAGATAAGTGAATTGTTTTGACTTGATTTTTCTTTCAATTTCTCTAAAGGCTTCTGATTTCTTCCAAAATTGTTGTCCGGCTTCTTCCATTTTAAATTTTTGCTTTTCCATAGAACGAACAAAATCCCTTGAATTATATTTATCAAAGGCAACAGCTTTTATTTTAAAACCTTTTTCCCTCATTGATTTAAACCATTTAACAACCTCTTCATAATCCACTAGTTCGCTATTTGTCATAGTTAACCAACCTTGATCTTTCCACCAAAAGAAGGGAATGTTATCTTCTTCAGCTTTTGCTTTTGCTTGTGTGATTGGTATAAATCCATGTGTGATAGTTATATCGATATCTTCATACCTTCCATAAATACAAGCGCCGGTTAAGTCAAACATTTTTGAAAGATCGGCACCGCCAAACCATTGAACCGGTAAACCCGCTATTGTTTCAATTGGTATTGGTTTATCTTGTGGAATTTTCAATAGCAGCTTTAAATTTTTTTCAGCTTCTTCATTTGAAAATTGTACTTCGCCCATATCAAAATAGGCGCTCATAGTGTTGGTATAAATGTTCAATGATTTATTTAGAAATTCTGATCTTGCTGAAGGATCATTTTGTGCTTGCAATGCTTCAGCCATAATATCAACAGGTCTAATTGTTACATTGTAATTTGGATTAGCTTTTTCATGTTCTATTGGATTGGTGTAATCATCAGGATTATCAGCCTTAGTTATGAAGATAAAATATTGTTCATCTTCAATTTCTTTGTTCAATATCTTTTGGCAATATTGCAACCGCTGATAACAAAAGCTATTCATATTTGAACCGGCTGTTGTGATTCCGATCAACAGTTTATTTATATAGGCTTTCATTGCTTGCTTATATACAAAATATTCATTGGCGCTTTTGTAAGCGTGTATTTCATCCAAGATAATTATGTTGGCATTCAGCCCATCGGCTTTTTTTGCATCTGCCGCCAATGCTTGAATTTTTATAGCGCCGGTTTTTTCTCCATCAGAATTATAAAATGATCTATTTATTGAATGTTCACTATTGTTATCTAATACCCTGAAGTTTTGCTTTTCTCCCATTGCTTCAAGATTTTCTAAGATGTTGTTAAAAGCTTCAAGCGCTCGATCTAATTTTGTAGCAATGATATATAAAACAGAAAAGTAATTTCTTTCAAGAAGTGATAAAGCCCATGCTAAAGCTGAAGCAAAGAAGGTCTTGCTGTTTTTCCTTGGTAGAAAAATAAAGGCTTCCTTGTACTTTCTTTCATCGGTTCCTTTTAGATAAAGCCCCGCCACATTATAAACAATGAACTTTTCCCAATCTTCAAGAATGAATGGCTTACCTTTCATTGTTCCCTTGATATGAACAAAAGTTTTTTCAATGATCCCAATACAAAATTCTGCATCTTTTGCCCTTAATTCATATCTTGGATCGTCAAGATCACTTAAAAATCTTTGTGCCGCCTGAATTAATTCTTTGCAAGCTATTCTTTTACCGCTGATTATATCCTTCGCATAATTTAAAACTGTTTCAAGATTTTTATGATCCAAATTTATTCAACGCCATTTCCAACTTACTAACATTTTTATTTTCATCTTTCATATTTGCCTTGATCTTTTTCAAGCCCGCCGGTGTTAATCCTAAAGCGTTTGAATAAGCAAGGATATCTTTTCTTAATGATTCCAAGCTGACAACAATAGGATGTTTTTTTTGGTTTTCGGAATAGCCTGTTTTCTCGACAACAGTAAATTTTGATTTCTTAAATTCCTTTTCAAGCGCCTGATATTGTTCTACAAGGCTTGAATATATTGAAATCGTTACATCAAATTCAGGTTGATAAATTCCTAAAGCTTGTAAATTTTCTTTTGTTTTCATTTCAAATTTATTCAAGGTTTTCACCTCCTAAAAAGTTTTGAGAAAATTCCGCTTGGTTGAAAATGCTTTCCTATTCGCCGGTTGTCCTTATTGTCAGATAATTTTAAAAAAAGGTGGGGGGTTTGAAAATTTTCTGAAAATTTTTTGAAATTTTTTTTTGAAAATATTTTTTGGAATTTTTTTGAAAATATTTTTAAAAATATTTTTTAATATTTAATGTAATGCCCACCCTTTTCAGGATGGATTTTATTATGACAAGAAGCACATACAGAAACTAAGTTATCATCTTTTAATTTTAATTCAGGTGCATCATCAATTTCTTTTATATGGTGAACAATCTTTGCTTCAATGTTCTTACCATACTTCTTGCATTCCTGACATAGATAACCATCACGCTTTAATATATATTGCCGCTTCCTTCTCCATCTCTTAGATGTATAGAATGGATTAGTCATAAGGCTTCCAACCATCTCATTGCAACAGCGGCAACCTGAACGATCTCTTCCTTCAGGTTGTCCTGATCTTTCTTTTGTATAGCTGTTGCACACTCGCCTACCTCTTCAAGAAGGATAACAAAATAGTCATCCTTCTTATTCCTTGGATGAAGATAGTCTTGCCGCTTACGTTCCTTAACAATAGCGTTAATTATTTCTATCTGATTCATATTCATAGCACCTTATCATAACCGCTTGGTAGTATTGGTTGTACTGTTGTATTAGCGCTCATATCCCATAATGTCACCCAATCGGTGCCGTTATTAGTATTGGATCCTAATATTTTAAATCTGTTTGTTCTTTGAGTACCGCTTACTGAATAGCCATAATAACTCAACTTAGTTAATGCTTGTGAACTTCCTAAATCAATAACAACATTTCCATTAGGTGTTGCTGTCCACCAAATAGGATAAGAACCTGAAGTAACTGTTGTTTTATTACCGTTAACAATTGTAGTCAATGCGGCTCCACCTGTTGAAGCGGCTTCACCGCTCACAATAGTTTTATTTAGTGCAACATTTGTTGTACCAACATAGGCTTCTAATTCAACAGTTCTTGTCGTTACTTCTTGCCCTGATTCTGCCGCACCATAACCCAATATTTTTAAATATCTATAGCTTGGTGTAACCGGTGCCGCCGGTGTTGCTGTCATTTGATCGCTGTTTGTTGCTCTTCCATAATTTCCGGCTTGAACCGTGTAATAATAAGTCGTGCCGTTTACCGCTGTTGTATCTGTATAAGTTGTTCCTGTTTGATATTGGCTTAAAGCGGTTCCAAGTGTTCCTAAAGCGGTTGAACGATAAACAGTATATGAAGTTGTGTTTGCCGTTGCCGCCCAAGATAAAGCAACTTGATTATTTCCGGCTGTTGCTGTTACTACCGGTTTTGCCGGAATTGCACCCGCTGTATCATAAGTAATTGTTTTTTCTGCTTCTGTTGCCGTTGCTCCAACCGCCCAATATTTCACTGTAATATTTGTTGAAGCTACACCGGCTGAATTTTGATTTACTGTAAATGGTCCGGTGTAATCGTAAATAGTGCCGCTTGTACCTAATTTATATTTAATTGCGGCTCCACCTTCACTAGTTGAAAGTGTGACCGTAAACGGAATTGTATTTTGAACCGTTGTTGAAGGGCTGATTGTTGTTGTTGGTGCAACAGCAATAGTTATCGTTAATGTTTTAACCGCTTCAGCAACCCCATAATTGCTAATTGTGACAACTTTAAGAGTTGTATTACTTGTGAAACTTAAAGCGCCTGTATAAACCGCTGAAGCCGCTGTTGGTGTGCTTCCATCGGTTGTATAATACGTTTTGCAAGCAACATAAGGTTCTTGTCCATCGGTTCTTTCTTGACAATCGATCCATAAAGGCTGACCGCTTGTTAAAGTTATAGCTGTAGCCGCTCCAATTCCCGCATAACTACCACCATTCGTTCTAAATTGCGTTATTGGCGCTGTTGTTGCTGTATAAGGTGTTGCTTCAGCGCCAATTAAAGTTGCTCCTAAATAAATGCTTTTAATTTTTGTTGTGCCTAAAAACATATCATTAACTTTTATGCTTCCTAGATCGATATTTAAAGCATCTGATTTTTCTTGAATGGCTGTTTGTTGATCCATATCAAACTGAACATCAGGATCATATGTTAAACCGTAATAATCCCCGCCTTGATCCCGCATTGCATTTCTTCTAGGTGCAAAAACAGGTGTTGAAGCATCACTTACACCGTTTTCTTCTGAATTTGCTCTTTCATTAATTTGATAAATTTTTTGTGCTTCTTTTTGATCTTCTGTTAAAGCGTTATTTGCATCAATCGCTTCAAAATCAGCTTGAAGTAAATTAATCGGATAATAGCGCCCTTTGTTAATATAGCAATCAAACAAAGAAGCTAAAGCCAATCTTGATTTACAAGACAATTGTCTAAAAATAGAATAAGGCGGCGGGAAATAGTAAGCATCTCGCATTGAATAATATTTTGCTTTACATTCAGGTGAAATTAATATATTTCCTATCGCATCTTTATAAGGCTGAATAATCGCATGTGAATTATTTGGATCGGTTATATTAGCGCCAAAATTTAATCTATCTTGCTGAACCGCTGACATACAAGCGGTTTTCCATGTGTCGTATTGTGTTGTATTGGCTCCAAAAGCATTAATACAAATTGATTCATAATTATTGATCATGTATTGAAATAATTCTGTTAAACGGTTTGCGGCTCCAAAATTATATTGCAAATTCCCGCCGCTCATCCCCGCTGTATCATGATTTCCTGAAGTAACAAACATTTGTTCATCTTCTGTATAGGCTGAACATTCAAAGAAGCCGGTATTTAAACTTATTTGAAATTTAAGTGTTTCTAAAGGTAAAATTCCCGTTGTCATTTGATCACCATTTATTTTTTATTTTTGCTTTTGAGATGGTCGAATAAATCCATTAAAAAAGCAAAACCGATAATTAAACCAATTACACCGAATAAGTAAAATAAATTTTGCATCTTTAATTATCCTGTTATGAAATAAAGTGTATTTGCATCTTTTGTTAATCCGTCATAAGTTGCTTGTGTTCCGGTCCAAAATTTAATTGGTGCCGGTGTTGTATTTACTGTTTGCACTTGTAAAGAATTATCACCGGCAATTCCTAGAGAAGCGCCTTGTTTGACATATAAATAATTACCGCTCATTGCTAAACCGTTGCCAACCATTGCGCCGCCAATTGCGCCGCCTGTCATTAAAGGCACGGTTTTTAAATATGCTTGCTGTTGCACAAATTTCGTTGTTGCAAGTTGATCCGTATTAGTTGCCGCTGTTGCTGTCGGTGCTGTCGGTGTTCCTGTAAATGTTGGGCTGTCATAACTAACTGTTCCTGTCGGTCCTTGTGGTCCTTGTGGTCCTGTTGGTCCTGTTGCTCCTGTCGCTCCTGTCGCTCCTGTTGCTCCTGTCGCTCCTGTTGGTCCTGCCGGTCCTGCCGGTCCTGCCGGTCCTGTATCTCCTATTGGTCCTTGTGGTCCAATTGGTCCCGCCGGTCCTGTTGCTCCTGTCGCTCCTGTATCTCCTTGTGGTCCTGTTGCTCCTGTCGGTCCTGCCGGTCCTGTTGCTCCTATATCGCCTTGTGGTCCTACCGGTCCTGTTGGTCCCGCCGGTCCCGCCGGTCCTGTATCGCCTGTTAATCCAATTGGTCCTTGTGGTCCTGCGGCTCCTGTATTTCCTTGTGGTCCTGCCGGTCCAATTGGTCCAATATCTCCTTGTGGTCCTGCCGGTCCCGCCGGTCCTATATCTCCTTGTGGTCCCGCCGGTCCTGTTGCTCCTGTCGGTCCTGCCGATCCTGTTGCTCCTATCGGTCCTTCTGCTCCTGTTGGTCCAATCGGTCCTTCTGCTCCTGTTGGTCCAATCGGTCCAATTGGTCCTGCCGGTCCTATGTCTCCTTGTGGTCCTTGAATCCTACCGACATTTTCCCAAGTTGTACCGTTCCATACAAAAAGATCACCGGCAACAATATATCCATCACCTTCAACCCCTGTTGGATGTGCGGCGTTTAAATCTGCTTCTGTTGCATAACTGCCTAAAATTGTAACTCCTGTTCCATCTGCTCCTTTAGGTCCTATTGGTCCTTCAGGTCCTATTGGTCCTTCAGGTCCTATTGGTCCTATTGATCCTATTGGTCCTTCAGGTCCAATTGGTCCCGCCGGTCCTGTTGCTCCTGTCGGTCCTGCCGGTCCGGTTAATCCAGTATCACCTTTTACACCTTGTGGTCCTATTGGTCCTGTTGCTCCTGCCGGTCCTGCCGGTCCTGTTAATCCAATTGGTCCTGTTGGTCCTGTTGGTCCTATCGGTCCTGTCGGTCCAATTGGTCCTTGTGGTCCAACTAATCCTTCTATAACTTCCCAATCGTCAACCGTTGCACCGGTTGCAATATAGGCGGTTTTTGCTACTGTATCAATAAAAATTTGTCCAATTCTTGCCGGTGCTGTTGTGGGCGGTGCGGTTCCTAAAATATCATCATTTCCACCGCCGCCCCCTTCGCCGCTTCCTATTGGTTGCCATGAAATAGCGGTTAAATCTGAAGCAATAAAAGCATTTTTATTTAAAACATCAAAAGCCATTTGACCAACATATTCCGGTGTTGCTGTTGGAAATCCTTCAGAAATAATCGGCTTTTTATCATAAGAAAAAAGCGCCTGTTGAAAAGCGCTCCAATCGTTTGTGCTTTCTAAAGAATCATCATTCATAATAGCTTCACGGCTTGAATAATAAAATGGACAAGTTACCGCCAATTGATCTACATCTCTTATATACACTTCTGCTGTATAAAATCCATATTCAGAATATGATTGTAAAGATAATCTTACAACCGCTTCACCTTGTACGGCATTTGTAATTTCACATTCTTGATAAACAGTTAAACCTGAAGGTTTTTTAATTGCTAATTCAACAGTTGTTCCGGTTAAATTAAGTCTTAAATCATCTTGATTAATTAAAAATTGCAATTCAACAGAATCAAGATCATTTTCGGAAATACTGAAAAGCTGAAAAATTGGGCTGTAAAGTTCTTTTTCAATATCTAAAACAACATCAAAAGTTTTGATCATTTCATCACCTCTTTTAATTCGCTTATAATATCTTCCCTAGCTTGCCTAATTTCATTTTGCAATTGTTCAAAATCAAATTTATTTTGATCCTCTATTTTTTGCATTTCCGTTTGAAGTGCGTTTTTGGTATCTGTTACCGCTCTATTGCTTAATTGCTGAAAAATCAGCCCTAATATAATTGATTCAAAAATAATTCCTATTCCAATTTCAACTAAAGAAAAAATAATATCCCTTGTCATTTTCTCAATTCCCTTATTTCGTCTTTTACTTCTTCAATTTCAAGGTACAATTCTTTGCTTTGACTTTGAATTAATTTTTGTGTGTTATTTTTGCTTAAAGCTACATTAAAAATCATGATCGATATAAAAATGATTAAATTAAAATCATAAACTTGATGAAATAACCATTCCTTCATTTTTTAGTACCCTTTTTCTTAGCGGTTAAAATAATAAAAGCGGTTTGTATACTACCCACAAAAATAGCGAAAAAAATACAAATACCAACTGTTATAGATTGAAATTTTTTATAATATCGTTTTGTCAATAACATTTTTTCACCTCAAAAAAATAAGCAACCAAGCGGGGAAAGGGCTTGATTGCTTAAACCAGTCACTATTTGGAAAGTTAGACATTATTCATTATTAACAATAAATCTTTATTTAATAAGGTAAATTATATGTCAAAATTCTGTCATAGCTGAACTTTTAAACTGTATTCTTTTCTTATTGCTTCATCAATTCTTTCATCTTCAACCATTTGATCAAAAGCTTCTATAATTTTAAGCGTTGCATCGGCAAAAACTTTTATTTTTTCTATTTCTTCAGCTTCCATTTTTATATATTTTTGTTCCATGTTATTTAATCACCTTTACGATCTTTTTTAAGCTGAACGTAAATATATAAACAACCGATTCCAAGAATTAAAAGAATCGCTATACTTTTAAAAATTTCTGCTATTAACATTGCTTGTAAATTTGGCTTAATTCCGGTAATCCGTTGCCTTCACTTGATTTTGGATAATCAAGGGAACAACAGCATTTCACCAACAGCGCAAAAATTTCTGATTCTGTCAAAGTGCGCTTGAATTGCTTTTCACCTATATTAATAACTAAAGCTAAAGCGCCGCTTATGTGCGGTGTTGCCATACTTGTTCCGCTTAAAGTCGCATAGCGTGAAGGTGGATAAGTTGAAACAACATTCACACCGGCGGCGATAGCATCAACTTGTAAATGCTCATTTGAAAAATAAGCAAGCTTTTTGTTTTCATCACAAGCGGCAACAGTAATACATTCATTATAAAGCGCCGGATAACCATATTCATATGTGTTAGGATTGGCATCTCCTTCATTGCCTGAAGCTACAACAATTAATATACCGGCGGCAACTGCTTCAAGGATCGCTTTATACATATTTGGATCATTATAAGGTCCTCCAAGGCTCATATTAATGATTCGCACTTTTTCACCATTTGGTCCTCTCCAATTTGTAGCCCACCGAATACCATTTAT
Organism: Bacillus sp. ISL-75; assembly: GCF_018613095.1. NCBI lineage: Bacteria > Bacillati > Bacillota > Bacilli > Caryophanales > Bacillaceae > Bacillus > Bacillus sp. ISL-75. The sequence goes on along the minus strand of NZ_JAGGQX010000036.1, from coordinate 14,951 downwards.
AATACTTGAATAATCGCCGCTTCCTTCTCTGTTTAACACTTTGCAAATTAATAGCTTTGCTTCAGGTGCTACACCTACAACCCCGCTTTCATTTGCTGAAGCGGCAATAATACCGGCTACATGTGTACCGTGTGAATTATTATCTGTAAAATCATCGGCTGATCCTTCATTTGTAAAATTTCTGCCGCCTATTATTTGACCGGATAAATCCGGATGATTACGGTCGATTCCGGTATCGCATATAGCAATAATTACACCTTTGCCTTTTTCACCATTTGCCCATATTTCAGGCGCTTGTAATTGTTGTACACCCCAAGGAATTTCATTAACCATATTTTGAAAAGATTCAACTTTGAAAGGTACCAATTTCATTTTTTGCTCTTCCAATAATAAAACCTCCTACATTCTTCTAATGATGATAATGTCTAAGATGATAGAAAAGCTTAACAAGATAATCAAAATTAAATGAGGATCAAAGTTCATATCTTGTACCCCACATAAAATTTTCACGGCTCCATTTGCCCCAACTTGAAAGAATCTCAACATCTTTTGCGCTGTTTAGATTGCTAATCCAATAATCATTACCCATATATATTCCAACATGGCTAATAACTTTATCGGCTCTATTGCTGAAAAACATCAGATCACCAATTTGTAAATCTTCAAATTTTACCGGTTTTGATTTTGGATCAATCGCCTGATCTCTACTAACTCTAGGAATGGTTTTTCCAAACTTTTTAAATACTCCTTGAACAAAACCGCTACAATCTGTCTGATAGGGGAAATTTTGCCCGCCATATGAATAAGCGGTTATAGATTGTAATGATTTTGCATAATCAACCATATCTTGCTGTGTTTCGGTGCCGGATCGAATAATAATATAATCATTTATATGAAGTATGTTAGGGTTTTTGATGTGTGGGTTAAGTGAAATTAAATCTTTCAGATTCATTTTGTGTTCACGGCTGATTGAATACATGGTGTCACCTTTTGTTACATAGTGTTGTGCTTGTGCCGCCGTGCTAAAAGCAAAAAGCATCAAAAAAATTAAAGCTGCTATTCTCTTTTTCATTGTCTATTTCTCTCCTTATGTGCTTCAAAACCTAAACATTCTAAACATATGTTTATGGTATTACCTTGTTTAAGCACTATTAATTGTTTGTCTTGTACATAAAAAGCGCTTGTGGGAATTTCAAATACTCCAAATTTCGCTACACCGCAATAATCACATATCAAGACCATATTATTTTTCCCTACTTCTCTATTTGAATGATAATAGATTGTTAAGTGAAATCATCAGTTTATCTAAAACATTTCGCCTGATCCGGTAAATGCTTCTTTCTTCGCTATATCCTAATTTTCCTTTTACTTCTTGAATCGTTAATCCTTCAAAATATCGTAATTGGACAAAAGCCCGCTCGATCATTTTTAATTCTTCAACAGCGTTTTCAATGCTACTTGTCGTGATTTTATAACATTCTATTTGTTCCCTTAAGTCAATTGCCCGCTTACTTTCAATACGATCTAAAGCGACATTTTCGGTATTGTTAGCAATGAACCAAAATGAACCGTTATCAGCAACCCCATAATTGGCAACCAAGCTTGGCATTATATACTCTAATTGTTGTTCGCAATTTTTAATTCCAACTTGATATGTTTTGTATAATCTTAGGTGATTTTCTAAAATCCGCTCTGCTGTTTTGCCGCTTGCTTTACTATTGAACATCATCCTTTTTTCACCCTATTCATTAAACATCAATTTAATAATAGTAATAATCAGGTTTGAAACATGATAACCAAGTACGGATATCATTGTTAAGGCAACAGCGCAAAAAAATACTTCTCTTTTGTCCATGTTCAATAGTAAGTACCATTTACTTTTATTGCCGGCATCCCATAAATTTCAGCAATATTAATTTCAGCTTCAAGAAGCCGGTAATCAGAAAAAATTATACTAATTTCAAAAAGGGTTGATCCGATTCTTTTAAACTTGGGAATTTTCATGATCGATTTACCATAATCTTTTTCAATTGATCTTAATAGATCATCAGCAAAATCAACACCGTTAAAATCTTCACGATCATAATGGTTCAATGTTTTTCCTCCCCAAAATCATTTCATAAGCGTCTTGAACTTCATCATTGTATTTTGGTGTATGGTAGGCAATAAAAATTCCTTCAAGCATTGTTTGAAAAATAGGGCTATTTTCAACAAAAAATTCAATCTTTTTTACTTCTTCAATAAAATAGGCGGTGTTGGATCGTTTACCGATATGTTGTAATAATCGCCTATGAATATCGTTTGATTTTCCCACATAAATTATTTCACCGGCTTGATTGTACATTCTGTAAATCCCGCCGCCTAATTTATTTTTCAAAATATTTAAAATTTCAGTGTTAAATGCTAACGTTTTTGGATCATATAATTCATGATCCCATTGTTGAAACTTCATTTTTTTCAAGGTGGTAATTTTGATCAAATTTTTCAAGTCCATATTTTACACCTCATTTTCTTCTATGTGTGTATTTTTAGGTGAAAAAAAATACACGGCTTCGCTCTTACTCTCCCAAGGGTTTGAAGGATGTTGTACTTGTGTACATTTTTTCTAAAGGTTCTTTATATTTTTATATATTTAATATTGGTACCCTTTTTATATAAAATATTTATAATCTATTAATAAAAAAGTACATAAGTACACTAAAGGGTTAAAACCTAGTAATAGCAAGGCTTCAACCCTGTGTATTTTTTTTGTACTTTAGGTGTATATTTTAATAAATTGTACACCCTTTTTCATGAAAGCCTGTTGTCGTTGTATTTTGTTTATTGCTTTTTTTATAAATCTTGCCATATTCAAGATCAAAATGATTCATGATCTTGAAAAATAACTTTTCTTTCCCTTGAGGCTTTTCGTGATTTAATTCACACCATTCAATATATTGTCTATAAGTTTCATTTTTCCCTTTTGTAATCCAATCTTCTTTTTTAGGATTATCTTCAAGAAATTGATTGATATTATCATTGTATAAATGATAATCATTATTGAATTTTTCTATCTTTTCGCATGGTGTAAAACCTGAATTTTTATAAAGCCTTTTGTAAGCTTCAATAATTAACTTGATCCAATATTGTAATGCTTCAGGTGTTGTTAGTAACTTAACAAAATTATCTATTTTCTTTTCAGGTGTTGAAAACATAGGCATCCAATCAACTCGCCGCTTCCAAGATTCTCCTTTTTCCCTTGCTTTCAAAACATGATTACTTGTGAAAATTAAAGATGTTGTTAACGTTACATCTTTTGACATCTCATGTAATCGCCTAACTTGTAATCTGTCGCATGTGCTGACATTTTTCATAATTTTAACTTGATCTTTACTTATATATTCCTCTTCCAAATCATCGCCCAAATTTGCAAGTTTGCCTTGCATGGTGAAAAAATAACGCTCATCAGCCATTTGTTTTATTGATAAACTAGAGCAATTTTTTTCACCTAAAATTTTTGCTATAATGCTTAAAAGTGTTCCTTTACCATTTTTGCCGCCGCCAACAAAAATAAATAGTTTTCCCAATCCTCGTTTAAAATCTCGATCAACAACTAAGGTATGCGCTATTGTTTCAAGAAGCCGCAATTTAAAAGTTTCATCCTTTTCAGATAAAAAATCTAAATAATCGTCAACAATTTGTACCGGTTCCGCATCATCATAAAAAGGAATTTCAATTGAATAAGGCGTAAATTCTTGATAATCCACTTTATTGAATTTTCCGTTTCTTAAAAAACCATTTTGCAATTTAATATCAAACGTTTTTTCACTGTCAATCAAAGGCGCTTTAAATTTCATCTGCTCTTTGATCTCTTTGTAATAATTTGTTTTCATGTTTGGCACTTCATTAGCAATAAGCCGGTTTATTTTCTCTTCATCTGAAATAAAGCTTCCTTCAATGAACCAATAAAATTTTCCAATAAATTGAACAATTTTATATTTGGTTATCAAATAAGCCGCAATTTCAGGTTGATTATATTTGTCGGCTTTTGGCTTAACCCCTTCTCTTGCTACTTCAGCAAATTCTTTTTCGTCTAAAGGGGTTGCGAAAATATTGTTATTAATGAAGCGCAAAATACTTTTCCATTGTGGCAAATCATGAATGCGCATCCTGTGAATAAATAACTCTGAATTTCTTCCTTCATGATCATCTAAACCAACCAATGATTTTAAGTTTCTTTTATATTTGAAAATATCCGGCAATTCTTCCCTAACACCTTCATTTTCAATGATCCGCATTTTGCCGCCTTGCTTGATCGTTATACCATTTGGTGTATTTTTAACGTGTTTGTATTCAACTTCAAAACCTAAAGGGCAAATTGCTTTATTGCCCTTAAACCCTTCAGGTTTTTTAAAATAAAAGTGCGCCCCTTTTTCAGTCCAAACAATTTGGGTTTTTATGTTGAAAAAACTGATTATTTTTTCTAACACCATTTTTTCAACTTTATCAGAATCAATTACCAAATCTTCTTCTTCTAAAATTAGACCCGCATCTTTAAATTTTTCAGGATTTTTTGCCCTATCAGCATTTTTTGAAGGATATTTTTTCCCTTCTTGAAATTCGATATATTCAGCCATAATTCAAAATTTAAATCCACCTTTCCAAGCGTTTCAAGACTAGTTGATAATAGTGATTTAAATCTAGCAATTCATTGAAATTATCTATTTCGCTACAATCCCCATTCCACAAAAACATGTTAATTGGAGCATCTGCAAAACGAACTAAACCGTCATCAAAGCGCCTTTTATATAAACAGAAGCCGCTTTTCTTGCTTGCAAATACTCTGTTAACTTTATTGTATTCATTTCCCAATTCATCAAACGATCCAAGGTATGTATTGCCCGCTTTCAGAATATATTGGTATAGGTGCGGCTTGTCTAAATTGCTTTCAATGATTTCATATATATCTTTACCATTAACCAATTTTTCGACTAAAGCAATGTCCAAAATTCTAGCATTATTATTTTTGAAAAAAGCATCTTCTTCATATCGGTTTACATCGCCGCCTTTGCAAATAATCCCGCCCTTTTTCACGGCAATATAATTATTGACATCCTTTTGAACCAATAATGAAAAAATTTTCTCTTCCAAATCTAATAAAAACTCTTTTTCCCATTCCTTATAAGCGATAATATAAGCTTGATCATGCGGAATAAAAGCAACCCCATCAGTATTAATATTTACAATCGTTACAAAAGGCGCTAACCGTTTGCATAGGTCATAAAGAGCAATTTGTCCATAAATACAAACTGATAAAGCCGCCATAGGGTTATATAGCATAGAATATTGATTGTTTAAATTACCGTAAACACTATTTAAAATTAGCTTCAAGGCTTCAGATAAAATTTCATCAACATGTTTTATGGCTAATCGTTTATCAAGGATCGCTTTATATTTTTCGCTTGCCGCTCCAAGTGCTTTTAAGATCAAAATAATACTAGGGTACATACTTTTTACATCAAGTAATTTTACATTTCGTTCCTTCTTGATCGTTTTATGCGCACCATGCAATCCTCCAAAACCAAATTGAATATTGCAATCAAAGGCTTCAATATTAATCATTTTTTCAGCTAAAATTCCCACACCATAAATTTTACTTTTATCTAGCCACATTGCCCGCACTTCTTCAGGCACTTTCAGCCACATTTCAGGTGGTATTCTAACCGAATCCCATTTCGGCAATGGTTTATTCAAAAGTAAATTAGCTGAAATTGTTGTTGTATTCCATTTCGCCGCCTTTTCATTTCCTAGCATTTCAAGAAGTGAAAATTTCGGCTGAAAATATGATTTATCCCTTATAATGTAAATATCAATAGTTGTATCAACATCATAAGAACAATAATCAAGAACTTGATCAAATTCTTCAGGTGTTAAAGGTCGATTGATCGAAAAGCTGACACTTGATTCTAAAATTTGCCGCCCCATATTGCCCTCAATTTTTTTTAGGCTCGGTTTAGAAACATCGATCTGTTGAAAAACATCTAATGATCTAAACGGCGGCTTATTTATATATCTTACTTTTTCGCCTGATATGATCCGATCATTCAATTGTTTTATCAGGTATTGCGGTTTCAATTCCAACATGTAGGTTAAAATTTTGTCATCATAATAATAATTATTAAAGCCTACAAGTGTTTTACCTTCGATAAATTCAGCCAATTTTGTAAAATTGTTATGAAAAACCTTGATCAATTTTTTGTTAATATCTTTGAAAACAACCAATGTATTATGGCTGAAAACTTCGATATCGTAAAAAAGCAAATCGTTCATTGATAGCACCCTACATTTCGGTAATTTGGATTTCTATTTCACATTGAAAACAAATCCATATGCTAATCAACCGGCTTTCCTCTCCTATATCTAAACCATAATCTTCTGTTGTGAAATCCGCTTGCCAAATCAAACTTTTATCTTTGTGACATTGTGGACAAATCATTTTTTTACCATAATTCTAAATCGTTTATTCTTAAATTGTTTACAAATTCTAATGCTTCCATGAAATCTATCCTTCTAATTGAAGGATAGCGGGGAACGTTAAATTTCCTTTTCATTTTTTTCCAAATCGCTCTTCTAAATTTACCTACTTCTTTTGACCGCTCTTTTTGTGATAAATCATACCATTCATCTTCGAGAAATAATTTGGTAAATTCAATAGATGTTTTAAAAACTATACTTTGCAATGTATATTGCTCGGTGTAAGTCAAAGTATAAGAGTCTCTTACTTCTTTAACCATGTCTACAACTTCAGTGTATTTAACATCCATATCGTTTTTAATCGCTTCAACATATTCGATATGTTGAACTAAAGCTTGTCCTGTTTCATTAACACTTTTTAAATTAAATTTTATTAACTCCATTGGATTTAAATCATTTTTGTGTTGTGGCATCATTTCGGCATTTCTCCCTTAAATTTGTTTTCTACCATTAACGGCATTGTTTAAATTTTTAATAAAATTTTCTAGCATTTTTACGCTCTCTTTAATTTTTTCTTTGATATGTTCATTTGAATGAACAATAGCCCCAACTTGAAAAGAGGATAAAGAAGAATCTTTTATAAATCTTTGAATATCCAATACAATTTGCAAGGTTTCAATATTTGCTTCTCGTTCTAATTTTTTTAACATTTTTTCAGAGTTTTCTTTTTCAGAATCATCTTCTTTCTGTTGTAACTTTAAAGCCTTAATTTCTTCTTGCAATTGCTCGGATTCTTTTTTCAAGACTTTTAAGAACTTATCTTTTTCTTCCAGTGAATTTTTAAGATAATCAGGTATTACTTCAACTTCCTTTACGATCTCTTTTACCGGCATATTTTCAACTTTTTCCAAATTCTTTAATGCTATTTGTTCGCTTCGTTCGGCTTGTGCCGCTCTTTTTTCAGCTTCATGTTTTTCTTCTTTTATTTTCTTAATTTGCTTCTGTAATTCTCTTACTTCTTCTTGGTTCATTTCATAAATTGTTTTTGTTCCTGTACTTATTTCGTGAGGTTGTTCTTTTTGTTCTTCAGGTAATCTAGTTAAAAAAAGCAATGCCTTTTTTCCTAAATCCCCGCCTAAGCGGGTATTTCCAAATTCTTTATAAACTTGAATATATTCTTGAGCGCTACTATCACTAATTTCACATTCCTGTTTCAAAAAAGACAACCATTCTCCATGCTTACATTTTTCTTTTGCTTCAGCTAATTCACGCCCAATTTCAATAATTTCCTGACCGATACGATTTTTAGACATCCTAATTTTTATTCCATGTATCTTTAAATCTTCAGATAGTACGGCTAACTCATTCATTTTTATTTCTTCACTTTCTTAAACGGCTTGATCTCTGAATAAATATATTTACCCATTGCCTTTTTCACTTCAACTAACACCGTTTTACCTACCATGTTTTCAATTTCTTCAACCGGCATATTAAATTTTTCAGAAAATTTATCATACTGTTTTTTCCGTTTTACCGGATTGATAAACCATTCTTTGCGGGCTTCCAAGTAATCCGCATATTGCATTTTGCTTTCATACAATTTTCCCTCGTATTCAAATTGCAAGCTGATCTTTTTACCATCATCAACCGCTTTTACAATCTCGGTTTCAAAAATTTGCCCTTCCATATCTTCATTAAACTTTTCAACAATTTGAACTTCCCATAAGGAATTAAAAAAGTCATAACAATAAACATCTTTCTTTTCTCCAATGGCTTCACCTAAACGATCAAAAGGAAGCTGAAAATACTCTTCACACCATTGATCAACCTGAAGCGCTTTCTTTTCATCCGGCACCCATTTATTATTTTCCTTGTCAAATACCAAGCGATTAAAATAAACTTCTCTAATTTCGCCCTTCATATCATCCAAAAACACAATTTCAGCCTTTTGATTATTTTCCTCAAAACGAACATCAACAATTTCAAGCTGCTCTAATAATTCCATAATTTACATTCCTCCTACTGTGATATAATCCACACCGTATTTTATTTGGTGCTGATCGAAAAATAATTTAACTAAAGCTAATTCTTTTTCTTCAGTGATTGAAGCGGTGACAAGATAAGCAATTCTTTCTTCATTCTTCTTAATGGCTTTTGAAGCTTCAATTTGGCGCTTCCTTGCTTCTTGTTGTGAATGTAAGGTGATTGCCGCCGCTACATCTTTAACTTCCGTATAATGGCTTAAAACGGCTTCAGCATCCGGCATTACTTCAATAGCCTTTAAATCCCTTGAAATCTTTTCAAGAAATTCAACCATTTCATTTTCAACCGCTTCAATTGACATGGATTTATTTAAATGAGAAGGATGGATAAAATCATTTAAGGAAAAAAGATCCCTAAAAGAATAATGTACAATCCTTTTCATGAAAATATCATGCAACTTTTTATACTTTTGGTCCCTTTGATCCTCTTCAAAACTTCTTACTTGATTTCTTACAATTTCATCAGCTTCTTTAACAATTCCAACAATTTCTTTTACATCTTCTTCAAAAGCTTGATAAGGTTCCAACATCAAATTTTTAATTTTGATCCTTCGCCCTTCCAATTCTTTAACAACCTTATTTACCGCCGCTAACATCTTTTTTGATTCTTTGATATTTTCATCAGTCACTTCAACATTTGCGATATGAGAAGCTAATTCTGCCGCCTGTGATTTCAGATTTTCAAAATTAGTAAAAATTATGTTACCTTGTTGAACAATGATCTGTTCCAATTTCAATTCCATTAATTCATTTTCCATTTTTCAACCTCCTTTTAAAAACTGATCTTTTCGGTGCCGCCAACTAATTTAATCCAATTTTCATATTCAAATTGATTTAGATATTTGCCTGTTGCTTCGTTTTTGATAAACAAGCAATGTTCTTTTAATTCCGGTAAATAAACAACTTGTAATGTATAGTGCATTTTTCCTATCTCCTTTCAATAAAATCTTGCGCTTTTGTGTAGTTCAATGAATTGTGATTCCTTAGATCGCCTATGAAGGTAAAAAAATGCTCTTGCGGCTTGTGTAGATAAGTGCCGCTTGCCGCTTAAAAAAGGGCTATAAGCGCCTTTATATTCGTTTTGTGCTTGCTTCAACTTTTGCTCGTCATGGTTGCTCTCAATAAAGAAGAAATCATATTTTTGATCCGGTGCATTTTCAAGTGTTGAAGTATCGGTTGCATAAATCACTTCATCCCCTTCTTTTGTCTCCCATACATAGCCATAAGTTAATACATCATGTTCACATTCAAAAGGGTGAAAAATATAATCATCGGTAACAATCTCAAAACCTGCATTAGCAATGATATGTGTGTGCATAGCTTGGTGAACTTCATAATTGCCTATAATCTTTATCGTAGGGAATTTTTTCATGATCTGTTGCAATGTCACCTTGTTTAAATGATCGCTATGTACATGCGTTATCAGCAAATACTTGATTTCATATAATTCTTCCTTGATCATGTGAAAAGGTACCCCGCAATCAACCATTACATCATTAATAACTACACAATTACCTTTACTTGATGAAGAAATTATTTTGTAATTCATGGTGTTAACCGCTCCCATTAATTAGATGTCAAGCAATAGATTTCGACAAAAAAAGGTGAAAAAAAGAAGGGTATGCTTTTCGCCCCCTCAATCCCTTTTCAGTTGCTCTATCTCTAATCGATATAATTTCCCTGCATTCTTAAAGCCATTTTATTATTGATCGTTTGAACTTTGATCCTCCCCATTAAAACATTTTGATCTTTGAAAACAATTATTGTTTCTAATCCATCTTCAGTATGATCTAAAATTTTCATGGTGAAAATTTCTTTTCCGGTGTCGGCTTCGATCATTGCAATTAATGATTCAACAATTTCTTCATCTTCTTTTGCTTCATATATTCTCAAAAATTAGCTTCCTTTCATTTTGGCATCCTAAGTAATCCCATCATTTCAAGCGCCGCCGCTTCTGCTTCTTCACGGCTTTTAAAACCCCTTCGCTTTTTTGCTCTTACTTTATTAGTAAAAACATCTTTGTAAAAAATTTTAAATTCCCAAAATGATCTATTCGATCCTTTTTTGTATCGGTTGATTATCATCATTCTGTCTTCCTTTCTTCAGTCCACAAAATGAAATCATCTTTTGATACACCTTTTTTAATAGTTTCATCGATCTGAATCTTTATTTCATCGGCAACAATTAACATTGTCTCACCTCTTAAATAGATTCTTCAGGATAACCCATTTCTTTAGGAACATAGAATTTTAATAAGCAATGATAGGTTTTGAACTTTTTAATTATGTTAGGTGTTTCCCAATATTTCGCCCCTTCTTCTTTCACCTGATCCAAAATGCTATAAATCTCTTCTTTAGTTGTTGTATTGATCGAATAGGTGTAAACACCTTCTTTACTTCTCCCAAAATTTCCGATCATAACAATAGACAAAATTAATTCTCCTTTTTTGGCTTTTGTAATAGCTTCAATTCAATATGAAAATCATCATCTTCGTCTTCAAGAAGCGCCGCAAATTTTAACATTTGCTTCACAATTTGATCCGGTGAAAAGGTTCCATTGTAAACAAGATGTAAACCGTCTATAATTAATTCTTGAATCGGTGCCGGTGCTTCAATAGGGGTTGCTGTCTCAATTGGTGTTGGTGCCGGTAATGCTTCTATTGCAATGGCTTTTTTAGCTGTTGCTTTTCTTTTTGCTGTATTTTTTCTTTGTGTTGTTAATCCTAATTCAGCAACCAATTGGTAATAATTTGCATTATTCATTCCCATTTCCTTCATGATCGCTGTATTTTGATGTTTTGTTCTTAAATAAGCTAATCTGTTTCTTTGTTCAAATTCATCAAGTTTTTTAAATTCGTCTACTGGTAGGATTTCTTCATATAAATTAGTAGTCACAACTTTTCCCGCTTTCCTATGATTATATTTTTCTTTGCGGCTCATAATGTCAGAAGGAAATAACATCTTTCCAACATATCCACGTTTACCGGTTTTATGGTGTACACCTGAAGCGGTTTTTTTCTTTTCTCTAACTTCTTCTAAAAAAAGTCTTTCAGCTTCATTGTACTTCTGCATCCTGTTTTTTCTCCCTTGCTACATTCCCTATTTCATCCCTTGCTTCCAAAAGTTTTTTCAATTCTTTTTTGCAAATTTTAATGTCTTTTCTTGTGTTGATCGTTTCTCTGATCCTTGCATTGGTAATTGAAATCATCAAGCACCGGTTTAAAATATCGATCATGTTTTTAATTACAAGAATTTCTTTTTCTAAATCTTTCATTAGCTTCCTAATCCATATTGTTTAATCAATTTTAAAGGCACTAAAACCGTTTTTTGATCAAGATCATTCTTAACTATTTCATCAGCTAAATCTTGCGTAAAAACACCGGCATAATCCACTTCGTAGGTATAACCGTATTTATTAGCTTTCCAGTAACAAGGTGCGCCGCTTACTATGGTTCTTTCTAAATCCATTAATAAATAATGCTTCATCCTTTCACCTCTTCCGGCTTTTTTCTATTTAAAATTTCATCCCATTGCATCACCCCCTTAAATTAATCATTGTTAAGCGTTTTCAACCGTAATTTTACGGTTTTTCATACCGTGAAAAAACTCTTCTTGCTTACCAAAATAGATATTGTTAACTGGCACACCATAAACACTTTCTATTTTAATAAAAAAGCTTCTTGGAACATTTGTTGAATCCATTTCATAACTAGCCAATCTTTCATGATTAATATCAAATTCTTTTGCAGCTTGTTTTAACGTCAAACCAAGGTTAACTCTTGCCGCTCTTAATGTAATTTGAATTGGCATCATTTTTTTTCACATCCTTTTCTGTAAATATTGCCACAAATCAAATTATAATCTATTTGCATCAAAAAATTAATACTTTTTTCCTAATTTCCTATCGACAAAAACTGATAAATAACGTAATTTTACGGTATTTTAAAGATGTGATAGAAGTTATTGCGCTTCCTCCCTAATATATACAAATTAAAATGACTTTATACACAAAAAACTTTATTTTTTTAGTTTTAAATTTTATAATTAAGTTTAATACTAAATAAGTTGTAAAAAACTAAAATTTAAAAGTATTGAAAGAAGGTTTATTAATGCGCTTACAAATTGATTTATTAGAAAAGCAACTAAAAAAAATTATTGCAAATAATTTAAAAAGCATTATGAAAGCAAAAGGAATCACACAATCAAAATTAAGTGAACTTTCAGGTATTCCACAAAGTACCATTTCAGATATAATTAAAGAAAAATTTTTAGTAAATGCGGGAAAAGTTCAACAATTAGCGGATTCCTTAAAAGTTCCCAAAAGTGAAATTGATCCTAGTTTTGAATCATATATACAAAATGAATGTGAACGATATGTAAAATTATATTTACCGGTTCATATTGAAGTAGGATTGGAATTAGATGAATTGTATTATGAAGGCAAAAAATTAAGCAATGAAGAAAAAGAAAAGATTAAAGAAATGTTAAAAGTTTTATTTTCTTAACCCAAAAGGGCAAAAGAAAAAGCAAGGTGCGACAAACCTTGCTCTTTTCTATATATTTTCAGTTTCAATTATTGGTTTATGAAATCAATTTTTATATCAGCCGGATAGTCTTTTCTTTTTGGATTTTTTGCCCCAAGTGCCGCAATTTCAGGCGGTAAAATTTTTGTATAATGAATTTTATGAATAATTCGTTTTAACAGCATATTTATTTTTTCTTCTGCCGGTTGCTTCCTGATTTCTTCTATAAGATCAATAATCCCTTCAAGCTTTTTTATTTCAATTTCCGGTTGAGGCTGATCGTTTAATTTTTCTGTCACTTCCTGAAGCTTCTGTTGTACTTTCATTCGTGCTTCTTTGTTTTTTCTTTTGTCTTCAGCAATCGCCGCTTCTTCTTCAATGTCACTGAAACCTGATTCCGCTTTTTCTATTTCATAATTCATTTCCATTTTTCTTATTGCCTTAAATTGTGTTATCAATGTTTTTTGCTGATTTTCAAGATCATTTTTTAAGGCTTCTAATTCGCCGGTAAATTTTCCAAAATCATTTGATTTAATCAGCTTCAGTTTTTCTTCTGTTGCTTTTTGAAATACCAAAACATTGTGCAAAACCATATCTTCAACATTTGCCGCTTGCATTCCATGATTTTGGCATCGTGTTCCATCAGATTTCAATTCCTCACATTTTCTAATTAAATGTCCACGTTTTTTTTCATAGCTGATTCTTTGTTTTCTTCCACAATCGGAACAAAAAAGTAAATCCTTTATAATTGAAGGTGCAACCGTTTCACGTTCTCGGTTTTTGTTTTGCCCTTGTCTTTCAGCCCTAATTGCTTTTAATTCTTGCACTTTATCAAATACTTCAGGATCAATAATCGCTTCATGTGCATCTTTTATTGTAATCGTATCAATGATTTCTTTTCTTGTACCTGTTTTAATATAATCATTGTAAATTATCCAACCTTTATAAGTCTGTGTTTTAAACATGTCTTTAATTGAAACATGGGTGAATAAGTTGCCGTTTTTAGTTTTATAACCGGCGGCATTTAATTCTTCAGCAATTAATCTTGCCCCTAACCCTTCAAGGCATAATTTAAAAGCGTATCTAACCGCCTTTGCGGCTTCCTGATCAATTTCTAGCTTCTTTGTTTTAGAATTCCTTGTGTAACCAAGCGGCGCTGATCCTGAAGCATTTAAGCCCGCCTTTGACATTGTTATTTTGTTTTGTTTGATCCTCATTCCTATAACTCGCCTTTCATATTCACTTAAAGAAGTATTAATATCGAATATCATTCCATCCATCGGCTTGTTAGCTACATCATAAACTTGAAAAGGATTCAAAGTAATAATTAATTTTCTATAATTAATAACAGCCTGTTTGATCTTTTGTGAAATTTCTCCTTGTCTTGAAAGTCGGCTCATTTCTGTTACAACAATTGCATCAAAAGTTTCAATATCATTTAACATTTTTTGTAATTCAATTCTTTCTTCTATTGCTGATCCACCTGATAAAACCTCTTCATAAATTTTAAATTTCCATCCCTGTTTATTACAAAATTCTGTTGTCGCTTCTTTATGATTTTTCAAGGTTTCTTCAAAACTTACTCTTTTACCTTGTGCATCTTTTTTCAGATCGGATATCCTTAAAACAATTGCAGTTGTTTTTACTTCTTCCATTAACATTTGTCTAACTCCCCTAATCCCTTGGTATATCTACATTTTAAAGGAATTATAATTGAATGTCAATAAGAAGAACGGTTTCATCCAGTCTTTTTATTGACATACAAATAAATTCAATAAAAATAACACTGATAAAATCAGTGTTATCAAGGTTTAATATAAATGTCATAAAAAGCTTCTGCAAAAAGATCAATATCAGGTTCATTAATTAATATGCAATTTACATTTTTAATATTATCTACATTTAATGCTTTTTCAATATTATAGCCTGTTTTT
>NZ_JAGGQX010000035.1:0-41410 GCF_018613095.1 Bacillus sp. ISL-75 | reverse complement strand
AATATTCTAAAAAAACAATCTTTTCCTCCCATGTGGCGACTTTCTTTCGGAAATCTAGGTACCATTGCTACAAAAGCGCCGGAAAGAAAAGCAGCCTTCACACAAGACATATATATATAAACCGGGAAAGAGGTTACGACCAACTCTCCCAGTGTCCTTCCGGATCAATAGACGCAAGCCGAATCCATCCGTTTTTCACTTTTTGATGAAAGGCATGATCGTGGTCCAGCATCCGTTTCACATAGCCCCTCGGTGCTTGGATGACCACCAGCAAACGCAGTGGCTCATGATATGCCTCTTCATCAGATTTCATAACAGACTGCCAGGGAAGTCCAGATAATAAGTCACTGGCGTTCCCCTGCATGACCCCGAGACCGGCTGTCACGGTTTGGGTTGTTTTATTCCCGCTGCCATAATAATGAGGGGCAACAGTAGATGCATAATATTGCAGGTTAATCCATTGAGCTACCGTTGCCGGCCCGGAAATAATGTTGGCGAGAATAGCACCGTTTTTATCTTTCTTCCAGTTATAATTGTTGAGGAAAACTCTTCCTCCCAGATTGCAGTCTTGGGTCAGCCGGCGTTCCCCAATGATAAACGCAGCGTTACGTGCCAAGCCCCATTCCGGACGGACCTCACTCCAATCTTCTGAAAGGCGCTGCGCCTCAGCCTTCGGATTCTTGAGATGGGTTCCGAGATTTGGCAATTGCGGAATCCGCTCTGCATTGGCTTCCTCACTCACCTTTGGCAACTCGGCTTGGACACGTTTAAATGCCTCCTTAGCTTCAACTGATAGTTCCGGAACATAAAGCCAACGTAATTCATCAAGTGTGGTAATATGCTCGGCGGCTGCAAAAACGGTATCTTTCGGAATGATAATTCCCTCTGTTTCGAGGCTCTTCCTTACGTTTGGAAGATTACACAAGGCTGCCAGCACCCGTGCATTGAATCCGCTTGATGCTCCTCCGCATGCACCGCAGTCGAGTGCGGAACGATATGGATTGTTCGTGCTGTGACTTCCATGTCCGCAAATAACCACTAGTGGTGCAAATTGATCGGTGAGTCCCATCATTTTTAGTGCTTGCCGTACATAGTGTACTTTTTCTTTCACAGAAAATCCAATTGGCAGATCTGTTTCCGATTTTTGCGTATAGTCAAGCGAGAGTTCCGTGGATGGTTTATGCAGCCATGTTTCGAGCAATTTACTTAATGTCCGGCCTGCACTCCGAGGCATAAAGCTGCGAGCCAGCGTTTGCAGGCTGAGCCAGGGACCGCTAATTTCCGGAAGCACCATGCTGGAAACCAAATTAAGTTTCATCGTTTTAAATGTATAACCGAGTGAACTGACTACCTGATGCCGTTGTTGAAAGGATTCAAACTCTGGTGAAAACTCTTTTACTTTGTATTGCGGTTTAAACATTACCGGCAAAGAGTTATGCGTGTGGTTACTGCCAAGCTCGCAGGTTTCAATCGGCAATCCGAAAAAGCCTGCTGTTCCAAAGGTCTCAAAATCTCCTGCTTTTTCAAGTTTGCGGCGAAAAGGCTCTGAACGCACATCAATACAAAATACAAATTGAGCGAGTGCCCGCTTTACATTTTCTGCGGCTACAGCAGGCTGTTGGGATGTAATCATCGTCTTCAATTGGTCTTCATATGTTTTTTCCCATGCTTCAAGCAAAAGCCGATTGCGTAGAATCTTATCAAAACGATACGCAAGGGCCAAACGTGCCTTTATTTCTGTAGAGGATAACTGTAACCAAGCATTGATTGGCAGGTTCCCCCATTCCGCCCAAGCTGCAATTATTGGTTCTAGATTTACTTTATCATTTCTTTTTTCAGGCAAGGGAAGACAGGGTTTAACTAAAGCCCATTCCATCGAAATTCGTACAGCTAAATAGTCAAGTAGCAGTGAAGTTTCTTCGGCTGATTGCTGTGAGCGCCAAAGCATCATTCCCCCCCAGCCCGGCAAAGCAAGGAAATGTGCTTCAAAATAGTCTTGGATTTCTGAAAAAGGAATTTCGAATTCGAGCAAAACTTCCATTAAGGCAGCGTCTGCTTCTACCGGCAGCTTACTTAGTTGTTTACGTACCTTACGGCTAAGTGCCGGGTCATGCTGGACTAGTTTCCGCCACGCATGATAGAAACCTTCTTCCCGATTAGGCATCGACCAGACAGCCTGGGACTTATCCAAAAACAATTTACACCACTTGATCATATGGCTGTTAAGTTCGTGTGCTGCATTCACCCTTCCCAGTTGTTCCAAGCGCTGACTATAGGTTTTGACCGAATGATTTTCTGTCATTTGGGATGTAAAACGGTTTAGTTTTCTTGCCATGCTTTTTAACTCAGGTGCTTCCAAAGTACTTGAATATGGTTGATTCTGTAAAAGTGCAGCCCGGCAAAACCGCTCTGCGACCTCACGCGGCAACTCCAAAGACTGTGAGTTTAGCCAATGTTGAAATCCCTTTTCTAAAAAATCCTGATGAATCTCTCCTCGATCCCGTGCAGACTGAAATACGGAATCATTGGGGTAGATATCTACATCACAAGTATCTTTGAGCCGGCGTGCCATTTTTTCAAACGGTTGTCCCTCCAAGCCTACCCAGGGGTTGCGTGCTGCAAATGTGTTAATAGGCCCGAGCGGTACAATGACGCTGCTGGCGGATTTCACCAAGTCATTAAGATCAAAATCGAGGGTATCATGCAGCTTTTCCCAATGTAATGTTTTTGCTAATGTTGTATTCATCGTAAATGACCTCCTCTAAAGAATGATTGTGTCAAATGCTTAGGATGACTTTCGACCAAATCATTTTGAGGCTCACCTAATCGTACAAGCCAAAGATAAATGAGAACATAGGCAGTTGATGAACGATGACGAGCCAGCCGTACACCTGCAGCACTTCCGGCCAATAAGGTAATCAGTAGCAAAATGGCTGCTGGTGCCGGTGGTTGAATTCCTTTCGGGATTGTATCTTGTAACACACCATAAAAAGCATCATGTACCAAACTGTATACAATTGCCGCTCCTGCAAACAAAGAAAATCCTGCTATACGCCCGATACGTCCGGATCCAAAAGCCACGAGCTGGGTCCAGGCAAATGAAACTGACCATCCTAAGGTAAGAGCGCTTATCAATTTATAACCCTCTCCAGGAGAAGACATCCAAAGACCAATTGCCACCAGGAGGCCTAAAATCCCGCCAGTAATTGTCCATAATAATGATGTTGGCTGGTTCGTCCCGGAGGTTGGCTCCTCGTGGTGATGAAGCGCAGAGCCAGCCTGTAAGAAAAGGGTTGATTTGAATAGACCATGTAAGACAGCGTGGATAATGGCTGCCAAATAAGCACCTAATGCACATTGGATTAACATGAACCCCATCTGTGCAATCGTAGACCCGACCAGCTGCCGTTTATAATCAACGTGGACCAGCATAATTCCCGTCCCTATCATGACTGAAACACTGGACAAAAGAAGCAAAACAATTTGGGCTATATCTCCGCTAAAAAGCGGTGAAAATCGAGTCAAGATAATTCCGCCTGCATTCACTAATCCCGCATGCATTACCGCGGAGACAGGCGTTGGAGCCACTACTGAATCTAACAGCCAGCGTTGGAAAGGCCATTGTGCTGCCGGAATCACGACAGCCAAGATTAGTAGCAGGTTAATACAAGTCCTTTCCCATGAATCAAGCTGTGCAAGACTGCTTTTGGTGAGGACGAGCGACAGCTGCCAATGCCCTGTGGTTTGGGTGATCCAGATGACAGCTCCCAACAGGATAAGCCAGCCTAGTGCAAACAGACGGCCGGATTGCTTAGCAGCGTTTCTAGCAACACTCCACTCTTTTTTTAATCTTATAAGCAAAGTCAGTCCTAGGAGTGTAACCCCCCAGCAAACCAGCAGCAGGCGAAGGTCATTACTTAGCCAGACAGCTGAATCAGCAGTAGTAGTAATCGTCAGTAGAGCAAAATATTTTCGATAGGAACGATCACCGAGTAAGTAACGAACAGAATAGCGCTGCACGATAAAACCGATGGTAAGGACAAACAAAGCCAGCAGCCATGATAAGGAATCAAGCCGCCAAGGGCCATAAATCATGGTCTCATTGTTCGTAACAAGGGCCAGCAGGGCAGCGATCGGGGGCAGCAATGTAACACCGACGTGAAGCCGAACAAAAGACAGCGGAACCCTTGGGTATAACAGGAATAGCGCGCTAAGCACCGATATGACAAGCAATCCAAAAAATATTTCTGGCAGAGAAATTAACATTTTACTTCCCCCCATCGATTTATGGAAGGAACCATCATTCCGAAAATATGACTTTGACCGATTTCCTTCATTACGCTACATTCCTTTCTGTTTTATTTTTAAAAACAAAAAAACCGACAATTTTTTTAAGCATAATGGTTAAATCCATTAAACTTTGAAAATTGTCGGTTTACTTTTAACGGGCCCAGCCAGGCCTTTTAATAGTCTACCTAATTATGTAATTTTCTTTCTTCCAATAAGGAAGTATAATTACAGTTGTCCTCTTTAATATATATTTACTTTTTCATATAGTCAATAGAAAGTTATTAACCTCATGCTAAAGTAATCTATTTATTTAGAGAATCAATTAAACAATTAATTTATGGTAGTAATGTTACTATTTATCAAACATTCTGTCAAGTTAAAATTTGGTCCAAACTTACTTATTGTGAATTTCAAGGAACGAGAACCTCATTTCCATTCAATGTGCCACTAACATTATGTGGAAATTTTGTACGATAAGCAGATTTTCAACCTTAAAAGCCGATTCTCTTAATATTTTAAGGAATCGACTTTTTTAATTTGTCTTGTTATACAATCACGCCCGATTCATTAAGAAGAGCGCATTTCTTGCTCTAGAAATGCTTCCGATTGCCCAAAATCAAGAATGCGATAGGACCGGAAAAATCGTTATTTTTTTAAGGACATATTTACCGCTTCACGTGCATGTATATAAGTTGTGTCAAATAGAGGAACATCGGAATCCTCCGATTTGATCAATAATCCAATTTCTGTACAGCCTAATATAATTCCTTCAGCTCCGGATTCGATTAAACCTTGGATAACTTTTTTATAATAATCCCTTGATGCCTGATGAACATTACCCAAACACAACTCATCATAAATAACCTTGTTCACAATCTCTCTCTCATTGTCATTTGGCACAAGCACGTTTATACCATTGGACTCTAAACGTGATTTGTAAAAGTCTTGTTCCATCGTGTACTTTGTGCCAAGTAATCCTATAGAACTAATTCCTTGTTCTTTAATTTGCGTTGTTGTTGCATCAGCTATATGCAAAAGGGGTATATTGATTTTTGATTGTATATCATCTATAACCTTGTGCATAGTATTGGTGCAAATGACAATAAAGTCAGCTCCCCCTTTTTCCAAGGAAAGTGCAACATCACCCAAGACTTCACCGGCTTTTTTCCAATCACCGTTTGACTGAAAACGTTCAATTTCTTCAAAATCAACACTGTATAAAAGACATTTTGCCGAGTGTAGCCCTCCTAATCTTCTTTTCACCTCTTCGTTAATAATCCGATAATATTCAACAGAAGATTCCCAGCTCATTCCACCAATAAGGCCAATGACTTTCATGTTTAATCCCCACCATTGCTTTTTTGTTATTTGTCCTTAAGATTAACTTCGACTTCTTATAAAAAATCCCTTTCTTTATTCCACAATCTGGCCCTTTAATGGAACAACACGACTAGATTTTTTTAAACAATATTATTGTCATTCAACATAAAAAGTACCTTTTCAATTTGAAAAATAACCATTATATGTTCGGAAATTCAAGGAGTTAAAATAGCTTGCCATATAACTTTTGCACTTGATCCTTTAATTGTTTGTTCTCTTCTTCCATTGCCTTTATACGCCCTTTTAAAGTCTTAACTAATGCATCCTCTGAACGCAACTTGCTCTTTTTAATTATTTCATTTTAATAGGAGTTACCACGGCAAATAAATTTTCAATTGGATCGGTTAGATTGATTTGGTATGATAAACCCTATAGATGTTAACCAAATTACAATTATAGTTTACTTTTAAAATCAAAAGGGAGTAAACAAACTGGGGGAGAATAATGTATAAGCTGCGAGGACATCATCTTTTTTGCCTTCTAGGCTATCGGGGAATGGGCTATTCCCAAGAATACGTGGAAAATATGACGCTTTTGCATCAAACCTTGAGAACCAACCCAAAAACGTTGATTCTGCTTGTAAAGGGACCAGATCAGTTGTGTGAAAAGTTCCCTAATTCAGGTGAATACCATTGCCTAGACGACCAGATAGATGAAAGAGATGCCGTTATTTTAGACAAAATGAACCTTAAAATCGGACAAATTCTTAGATGGGAGGATATTGAGTCCCGTATCCTAGAACATGTCATCCCCGCCGATATTCAAATTGTCTGTGAAACTTGTTCTTGGCGTTCTTACGGGGTTTGCGAGGAAGGTATTCGAGAGATTCATGATGGGAAGGGCTTAAGAAAAATTCAATAAACTTCATCTATTCAATGCCCACATGCCCACAGGGACGGTTCTTTTGGCCTTTTTTAATCTCTTTCCTTGTCCAAAAAAGCCAGTAGAACCGTCGTCCCCATGATCCCATGGTCCTTCATGGTCCCTGTCCTTACACTCCCCGCTTATTTCCCCAAAGAAGTGCATGCAATTGCGGTAATACTTTTACATCATTCAATTGAGGGTCAGCAACCACACAATTGACTAACCACTCATATTTCAACAGTAGTTTTTGAATCAATTCATTATTATTGAAATTCGTAATATCATCGTTCCCAACCTGGAGATAAAAAGGAATATCCGCATACCGGTTATGAACCATTTTCGCATACTCAAGATCGGCATCATCGAAGATGACTACTTTTAGACTCACTTGATGTTTAAAATCATTGTCGTTTAAATTTTGAAAAATAGAATCTAATATTTCAAAATTGGTTACCATGTTAGAGCTCGGCGGCTTTGGTGAAATGGTCAGTTCATTGACGTTTAAGAACCAGTCCTGCCATCTGCTGCCTTGTGTTTCGATGCCAATTTTGATGTCTTTTTCTTTTAATAAATCGATAAACACATCTAAGTTTTTCAACAGCGCCGGATTTCCCCCTGAGATCGTCACAAACGAGAAATTGTCCCCACCGACTCTTTTTAATTCATTCCAAATTTCTTCAGCGGTCATTTGCTGAATATCTTCTTTGGCACTGCCATCCCATGTAAAGGCAGAATCACACCAGCTGCATGAATAATCACAGCCGGCTGTCCGAACAAACATTGTCTTTTGACCAATGACCATGCCTTCTCCTTGAATGGTTGGGCCAAAAATTTCTAATACAGGAATCTTACTCATTCCTCCATCCACTCCCTTCTCGCTTCTGCGTAGCTTGTTGGAGTTTCAAACAGACGGACAAATTCCACTCTTGCACCATGATATTGGTCCCTACGATCTTCTGTTGCTAAGGCATCTTTCATTTTCTCATATATCCAGACAACCATGTTTTCAGCTGTTGTATTCATCGATGGAAGGGTTTCGTTTAGGTATTGATGATCAAGATAGATTTCGATTTCATTTTTCCAAATGTCTTTAATATCGCCAAAGTCGATCATTAAGCCGCGTTCATCAACAAAACCACTTAATTCAAAAATAACTCTGTACGTATGGCCGTGCAAATTCTTGCATTTCCCTTCATAGCAATGCAAGTGGTGTGAAGCATCAAAAGTAAACTCTTTGCTCACTAGTACACGCTTTGAATGATATTTTAATTGATGAGGTTGAATGTCCTCATTTATCTTTTGAAGTTTATCAACGATTCTGAAACCCATCGTTTAAAACCTCCCATTAAGAAAGTCATCAAGCCCTCTTTTTCTTAAGACGCAAGCTGGACACTCTCCACATCCATCCGAAATCACACCATTGTAGCAGGTTAATGTTTTTTCACGAACAAATTCAAACGCGCCTAAATCGTCTGCCATCGCCCATGTTTCTGCTTTGTTTAACCACATTAATGGCGTATGAATGACAAAATTATCGTCCATCGATAGATTTAAAGTGACATTCAGTGATTTGATAAAAATATCACGACAATCTGGGTACCCGCTGAAATCTGTTTCGCAAACACCGGTGACTAAATGCTTAGCACCGATCTGACGTGCTAAAACACCTGCGAAAGTCAGGAATAACAGGTTACGGCCTGGCACAAATGTAGACGGCAGTTCCCCTTCGCCGCCATCAGTCACCTCAATATTTGAACGTGTTAATGCATTAGGGGCTAGTTGATTTAATAAGGACATATCTAAAATATGGTGTTTCACACCAAGTTCATTGGCTATATTTTTGGCACATTCAATTTCTAAACTATGCCGTTGATTGTAATCAAACGTAACTACTTCTACTTCTTTAAATTGCTTTAATGCCCAAAATAAACAAGTGGTGCTGTCTTGTCCACCACTAAACACAACAATTGCCTTTTCATTTTTCAACATGTATATCAAATACTTCCTTTCAAATAGAAAAAAACAGCACTCCAAGATAGAAGTGCTGCTTCATCTTAGTTTTTTTAATGTGGGGGGCTAGAACCACTTTCGCAAAATGCGAACTATATAATTTTAAATGACTAAATGATTATAAACCATTTTATCAATTTTTTCACCTATTTGTCGACATTTTTCGAGTCTATTTGTTGTTCTTCTTAAATCATTACTTTTCTTTCTCCAATCTCCTTAAGGCCAGCACGGATAAGCAGGAAGACAACTACCCATGAAGCTAGCATTAGAAAAATCTGTCCAAAGGGGAACATTCCTGTTATAGGAGTGTCCCATAATGCATGCATCAAAACCACTAAGATAAAGACGCGTAAAAACCTAAAGCGGAATAGCATGTTAAGATTAAATGGATGGTCGCCTTGTACTCTACAGAATGCTGCACCAGTCAGTGCCGCCCAGGCAATATGCCCGCCGGGTGCAAAGATCCCTCTCCATAGGATCGTGTTGTAGAGAGTTGCACCATCCCCAGAAAGCAGTGCCCTTAGAGCATATCCAGCTGTTTCAAACGCGGCAAAACCGGCTCCAACTGCAGCACCAATGAGAAGGCCGTTTAGAATATATCTATATTTTCGGTATCGAACAAACGTAATGACTGTTATCGCTTTGGCAAGTTCCTCAGCAATTCCAATCGTTATCGGATTGATATTGTTTTTCAATATATCGAAAAATACGAGTGCGACTAACATGGAGAGAATCCCACCGATCATCACGACATATATCACTCGATAAAAGGCAATATTCTGCGGAGCATTCATCTCCCAGAAGAAGATTAATGTTGTAAACGGAACAGCAAAAGCACCAACAATAATGAGTCCTGGTATAAAATTCACATTTCTAAAATAGCTCACACCTAGGTAAAATCCTGCGAATGCAAGAAGCGAAATGATAAATACCCTTGCAAAAAGCCATGGTTTTGGCCAGGTGTCCTTCACTTCCGAAATTTTTGGTGTCGTAAGCGCAGTTCCTACGATAAACAGCCGGTCCGCTTCCAGTTCGCTATGATTATGGAAAACACGCGAAAATATGTTTTGAAATTTTGGTTCAATCGATCGTTGGAATCTTGGGACCATATCAACGTAATGGGCAAACTCATAAAAAAAGCTATTTTCATTCTCTTGTGTGTTATTTTTAATAAACTTTTCTCCGCAGCTTAAGCAGAATTTCACACCATCTGGATTGGTATAAACACATTGCGGGCATTTCAAAAAACTTCACCCCTCTTGGTTAGCAAAAACATCCTCAAATAGAGGATGCCCAATAATAGGTGAATTATTTGAATACACGTTCTATCCACGAAAATCCGCTGACCTGCCAAGGCAAGTCACCGGTTACCTGTGCAGTTAGAGAACATCCTTTTTCAACGAGCTTTTAATCAGCTTCATTTCACCTTTTTTAGGGATGAATTCACTGATGTTTTCATATTTTTCTTCCCTTTTTAAATGGTTTTGGTCCTGGGCCATATATTCCTTAAAGGAGCAGCAAAAGAGTTTACGGGCAACTCTTCCTTTATCACCAATGAGGTTGAACCAATTTTGCCCAACATAAAATGGATTCGTTACTTTTTTATCAATGAGATCATTAATACGATCCTTTTCTTCCCCTGGATTAAATTTTGTTTTGGAAGAAAGGGCCAAGATAAAATAGTTTTTATATTTATCAAATTCTAGTAATTGAAGATGGTACTTCTCACGCTCGATTTGATTGAAATCCCTCAGAACTATTTTGATACTTTTTTCAACATCAATTTCAAATTTACTTGCATCTTTCCAGGTCGATAAACGGGAATCAAAAATGGACAGTGTTAGTATATAATAGGCTTCAAAATTTTTGGGATCAAATACTTCATTTCCAACATGCTTTTCATCTACCGGTACAACAATATAGTTTTTATAATCAGCAAAGAAATTTTCAATCATATCGTATACCCTCTTTCATAACTTGATAGAATTGATGAATAATTCAAAATTATATATAGTATATTCCTTTATTAAAATCAAAAATCCTGCTAATTCTTCCAAAATTCCTCACCTTTCATGGTTTTTAATTATATAGTCCCATAATAGAATGAATAATTTGTCGTGTATTCGAAAATGCAGCCTCAATGATTTTGAATTTTACTTAGGATATTCGGCATAAAAAAATGGCTCAGTACAGTGAATACTAAGCCATTTTTTATTTTATTGTTTTAAAGCCTATACATTATGTATGGAGCTCTCATTCCCAGTTAGAGTAGTTACACTACATACTAGGCTAACACCTGACATATTTGCGTTTGAAACCAAGTTTCCCTCGATCTATTTCCTTTTGAATATTTTCGGAAGCAAGCAGAATACTGCTTTTTTTCTTGTCGCGCTTGATTTCTACTGGTCCTACAGCCTTTGCAGTTTCAACCGCCTTATCATGGAGCGGCAAATAGGAAATTCCGACTGTGTAGATAAAATTATTCATGGCGGATTTTGTTCGTTCAGGAGCATCGTGAATCATATTTTCCACCTGATCAAGCATACTGGCAATCTTGCTGGCGCTAAATTCACTATCCGGTCGATTACCCAAAAGCCAGCAGTAACAGCTCCAGCCTGCCGACATTCTAAGTTCTTCACCACTTGCGATCCATTTATCGGCAACATCTTGCGCAATATCAGTTTCAGCCAACGTTACAGCAACCACATAATCGGAAAGCATATAAAAATACGCCCCATCCATCCAACGCTCAAAATCAGCCTCAGTCATTACCATTGGGTCCGCAATGATGCCGGCAAAATACATGGCATCATAGTTCCCAGTGGCGTAAAGCTGATCGGCTAAAGGCTGATTTTTCTTAATTTTCTTTGCAAGCGGCTTCATTGAACCTGTAGCCACCCCAAAAACCGGCTCGTGTGCTCCATTGCTTATGTATATTTTTTTCATTCGTTCCTTGCCAAGCGCTTCCAGTTCCTGCATAACCATTTCGAAATCCATCGTTTTGCACTTCCTTCCTTTTCATCCATCAAAATGAACAATCCTACTTTTTATCCTTTTGATCATGGCATTCAACTACACCCATTTTTATAAATTTTACTATGAATTAAGCGAAGTGAATAGAGTAAGGCTACTATAATGTGTTTTTTTTAGATAAAAAAGGAAACCTGTATACTTCGCAAAAAATACCATAAAATAATTTTGGAATGAACGAAACAAAACTTGAGAGTAACAGGAGGGAATTTCTTTTGGGGATTTTCGGGAAAACAAAGAGAAACAAATTATCCGCTGCGGAGGTTTCTGCTCTTTGGCATCAGTATATGGGTGATAGTATGGCAATACTACAAAAGTGTATTTAACCATGCAACTCAAGCCGGTGCTCTTTGTTTCAAAATTTTGGTTAAATATAGATGGTTAGAAAAACAACCGGAGGCAGTTGACAGAAAATCCCTGTCGCAAGGTTAAAAAATGAGCAAAGACAGCCAGTTAGGTATACTGGCTGTCTTTGAAATAAAAATTGTGAATCATTCCAGTGTTGCCTTTTAAACAAGCAAGGCCGATTGGCCCTGCTTGTTATTTGACAATTACTTTTCCAGCCATACCTTCCTTGAAATGGTACCTACATATCAAGTCATATGTACCGGGATTTTTCGGTTTCACGGTAATGGTTTTTTCTTTTCCCGGCTGGACTTCGGTGTCAATACTGAGCTTTTCCACTGTGAAGGTGTGCTCTTTCTTACCTTGGTTTTTCAATATCAACTTTGTCGTTTTTCCATTCGGAATAGTGATGACTTTCGGATTAAAGTAATCATCGTTCAACTCGACCTCAATCGCTTTCACTGTCTCAACAGGCTGTGTTACGACGCTGGATTCAGCGAATACATCGAGTGAGCCTGGAGTTGTCATACCTACAATCATCGCAAGCATAACGACCAATCCAGTTAACCACTTTTTCACAGACATTCTCAATCCCTCCTTTCCTAAGCACTATTGTTTTCCAATTGATTCAATTTTATCACTTTAATTTGAGTTCCAACGTGCATCAAATAGTAACTCTTTTATCTGAAACAGCGACAAAGAAAAAAGAGCGACTCTAATGACGATCTTCAGGACTCCATTCTTCTTCAATTAATAGCAGGTTACTGAATACGGAAACCCCTTTATACATTAAATTACTGTGGAGTTTTTCTTTTTTACAGTTAATACATTGTTTCTATTCAATTTGATATTTAATTTTTCGGAACCCAAGAGCATTATTGCAATAAAACCAGCAATGACAAATGGGAAGATTCCTATTGTCGAGTGTGCTGCAATGAAACCAAGAAGAGGCGGCAGGAACGTACTTCCTGTATAAGCAACGGCCATTTGATACCCCATGATTGTTTGGGAATGTTCCTGCCCAAATCGTGTTGGCGTTTCATGCAACATACACGGAAATATCGGTGCCAATCCTAATCCAACCATAATAAAGCCGACAAGCGAGAAAGTGGACGGCAATGGTAGGAGTAGGAATGCAGCACCAGCTAATGCTATTATTTGCCCTACCCGAATAAGCATACGGTTACTTATTTTTAAGGTAATAAAGCCTGTAATAAATCTTCCGATTGTGATACCCGCGTAATACAAGGAAACCCACTTTGCCGCTGCATCTACGGATAATTCTTTAACATTTACCAGGAAACTACTTCCCCAAAGTCCCATCGTTGCCTCTGCACCACAATAAAACAAGAAAGATACCAAAGCTAGCTTAACTCCCCTAATTTGCAAAGGTTTTCGACTTTTAGCATCTGCTCTATATAATCCATCATCTGTATTTTCTGTCTCATTAGTTGAGATCACAATGCTGTTGCCTCTAACCTTATTCCATAAAGGCAAAGTGAAGAAAAGAATGACAACTAATACAAACTGCAGACCAGCGATGGCAAGATACCCGTTTCTCCAAGAATGTTGCCCTGAAATAAACTGAACCATAATAACGGGACCAAGCGTAGCCCCAACTCCCCAAAAACAATGAAGCCAACTCATGTGTTGTGCTTTGTAATGTGACGCTACATAATTGTTTAATCCCGAATCAACTGCACCAGCACCTAACCCAAGTGGTACAGCACAAATAAATAACCAAAAAAGCGAAGGAGCAAAATGAAATCCAAGCAGTGCTCCAGCAGTCATTAAACAACTTAAAAATGTGACAATGCCAGTTCCGAAGCGTTTAAGTAAAACTCCACTAGCAAAACTGGAAATGATCGTTCCCCCAGCGATTGTCATAAAAAGCAATCCGGCTGTCTCAAAGTTAGCTCCAAGTTCCGATTGCATCAAAGACCATGACACTCCCAACAATGAATCAGGTAAGCCTAAGCTGATAAAAGCCAAGTAGATAATTACTAAAAAGAATGTAGCCATTATAACCCCGCCTTTTAATTTTTTATAATAGGTATTGATTTGTCTTAGCTGTTTATTCCGGTGATCATGAGATCAAGACCTAGACTTTGTAATCCAAATAAATAATCTTGTTTCCAATCACTCATTATAAGTTTTGGAAGATGCTCTGCTGGAATATACTTTGCGCTTCGGTCTAAAATTTGGTCTAGGATAAATTGGTTGACTTCATCATCACAAAAAATAATTGTATAAGGATTAATGATAGCTACAAAGGAAGCTACTAACCTGCTAATGGCGTCGACCTCATAGTCCTCACATATAAATGCTTTCTTAGGCCTGTTTTCATTTTGCAAAGCCTGGCCAAAATTTTGGTCATCGTACTGTGGAACGAATGAAACCTCTCCTGAAAAATTAGTGCTACCTCGTACCACGACTCCATTTACCATAATTCCAGCACCTGGACCATTTTGACCTGAATATAAATAAACAAGAGATTTATTTTTCTTATTTCCCTTACTATCGTAATATCCAAGCACCGCCGCATTCATATCGTTCTCTATTACAACAGGTATTGAGAAACGACTTTCCAAGTATCCCTTCAAATCGAAGTTTTGAAGGTGTTCATACCCTGGTATATAAATAATTCGTCCATCCTCCACGGAACCAGGTACACCAATGGATACACAACTAATTTTTGGATATTTCTCTCTGATCTCTTCAACACAGTCGGTTAATAATCCTAAATCTACATCTACCAATAGACTTGAGGTTTTTCCAACATCCTTCACTTCACCTAAACAGTTAAAGACAATATAATTTGTCTCTGTCCTCTCTAAAAAGATTGCCAAACCTAACATATACTCTGGATTATATGTATATCTTTTTGCCCTTCTTCCACCACTCGAATCATCGAGACCGACTGGAATCAGTTCACCGTCCTTTTCCATCTGGGTTAAGAATTTACTTATGGTAGGGAAACTAATTTCTAATTTATCGCTAAGTTCAACTTTTGTTGCACTGCCAAGTTCTAAAAGAGATTTACGAATACCGCGAAGGATTTCCTTCCCCATCGATTTTGGAGTCGTGCTCATAAGGGTCACCGCCTATTAATATGGGCTTATTAAAGAACTTTAATAAGTATCAAAGAAAAAACTTATTAAATCTCTTTAATAAGTCATGTTGATAATATAGCATATCATTTTACCGGAAACAATGGAGATTATAAATGGAATAGTGCCCATAATAAGCACAAGAAGCGACTACCCTTGTTGAGCAATCGCACTCGTTAGTTAAACAAGCCAGTATCAAAAAAAAGATTCATTACAATAGCAAATATTCCAAACAATATGAGTAGTATTCCAAACAAAAATAACCCTGTTACATATTCAAATATGGTAAAGAAAAAGGCTACCTTGTTTATCTTACTTCGCTCTTCAAATATAAATTTTATACCATCTTTAACTTCATAAAAACTAAGTGAACTTAAACCAAATCCCACAATAATGCAACTAATTCCTACATATACATATAAACAAAGATAAATGGTGCACCATTCGAACGTTTTGTTGCTGATACTGTATATAACTGCTCGTTAATTGAACAAGCACCTTCTCTTCTATTCCATTTAATACTCGAAGTATTTATAACGAATAATTATTAAATGTTTAAAACAAACTATACCTAACATAAAGGGAGGAACTGTTATGCGTGATAATACCAACTTTGCTGCTTTTGTCTTTTTTTCAATTTTAAGCATTATTGCAACAACAATATTTAGCAGTATCATCATATCTCAAAATAACAACATAAAATCAAAACTTGAAAACAAAAAACAAACGTGATTCCTTTCAAGAATACCTTGATTGGAATTTTTTATATTTTATAATTTATTTCATCGAATGTGAGATTCATTTTAATGACTTTTGAGACAACCTGGTTCCTGCCTTTTGGCCCACTTTTTTTTAATTCTTGAAGATACTCTTCAAGAATTCACCGATACCCCCGGACTTTGCATCCTTATACTTTGTCTTATAGGATAGTCCAAAACCGTAACGATACTTGTCACCTGATTTTGCTTGGTATACATAGGAAGGGGCTTCATCAAAGCCTGGTACGTCCATCTTGTCGTTTGCTACGGCTTCCTGATTTGCTGGAATTGTTAGAGGCAGTTTTCCCGTCGGATTAAATTTCCCACGAATCACATCAATTAAAGCTTCCGTTTTCACTCCGAACGTTCCAATGACAGCGGCTGCATTTGGTTCAATTTCTTGAATCAGCCAAGGACTACTAAAGTTGATGGCAGTAATAATCGGTACAGTTTTCTGTATTTTGATAATCCAATTTTTTTTATGAATATGCGTATCCGGTCCTATGGAAATCAATGGTTGCTTTGAAAGAAGATCTTGTTTGGGTTTTATCCAAACAAGTGCATGTGTTGCTTCTTCCAAATGATCCGTCAAAGTGATGTCCGGATCATATTTCTGAATGGTTTTTTTTAATGCAATCGTATTTGCACTCTGTTCACCGCTGGGAACGACTCGACATAAAGTTTCATATCTTTTATTTTTTTATCATTTAGGGGCAAAAGATTCTGATCATTGCGTAATAACACGATAGACTTCCGATGGGCTAAATCTGCCTTTTCTTTTGATTCCGGATTATTTACCACTTGAAGTGCCCTTTTCGGTTCCACATAGGGGTTTTCAAATAAACCTAAATCCATCATTTCTGTGAGCAAATATGCCACGGATCGATTGATTTTCTCCTCACTTACCAAACCTTGGTCTACTGCATTTATTAATGGCTGTGTATCATTCTGTCCGGAAAAAATATTTGCTCCAGCTTCCATTGCTTTAGCAATTCTTTCTTCCTTCGACAATTGTTTAGCACCCCATGCCATATCAATTATTGCCCCCGTATCTGAGTTGACATATCCTTTAAAACCAAGTTTCTCACGCAATAAGTCGGTTATAAAAGCTTTGTTAAAAATAAAACCGACTTCTTCAAATTGCTGTTTTTCGTTATAGGGAGAAAGGCCTTGATCTGCACTTTTATTACTTGGATAAGCATAGTAAGGTAGTATTGAAGTTGTTCCAGCTTTAATGGCTGCTATAAACGGTGGCAGATGATACTTTTGCAAGCTACCTGTTGTTGGATAAATATTAAAATTTCCTTCCTCAAAATGCGGATCTTTCCCCAAATATCTTGATCCCCCACCAGGAAAGTGCTTTGTTGTCAAAGAAACGCTGGTTTTGTCAAGTTCTTCACCTTGAAAACCTTTGATTAACGTATAGTTTATATCTGAAACAAGTTTAGGACTTTCTCCAAATGTTTCTAAAATCCTTGGCCATAACGGTTGTGTTGCAACATCAGCATTGTAGCCATACATTTTACGAAGACCAGAAGATGTCCATTCTTTTCGTGAAATTTGAGCAAATTCTCTAACCAAATCAAGGTCACGGGTTGCAGCGAGTCCTAAGGAATCTGGCCATATGGTAAATTGACCAGAACCATCTTTTGCGGTTACATAGTAATCCTTTGCTTTTTTTAAATCTGTAATATCGGCGATCATAGTGAAATGGTTTCGGGGATTTGAAATAAGAACTGCCGGTATTCCTAATCTTGTTCCCTCAGTCCTTTCTTGTAGTATATTATTTGTATTGGCAATAACATCAGCACTAGGTGTCTTACGATAAACAAAATACCGTGCATGTTGATCAATCATATTATTTGGCTGTTCCATCTTTGACCCTTCAATTTCATGAAATTCAGGAATAATCATTAGGCCGGCTTTTTCCTCAAGTGTCATTTGGGATACAAGATCAGCGACTCGCTTTTCTACTGGTATCTCCCAGTTTTCATAATCATCAAGTTTTCCATTTGAATTTAAATCTTTAAATACTTTTCCATTGACAGTGAATGTTTCTTTTACTCGTGCCAAGACCTCTGGGTTAACATTTTGGGCATCCACCGAAGGTATGATAAATAGAAAGGATAAAACCATTGTAATTAAATAAGTGAGAGCCTTTCTTCGTTTCAAATTGATTAATTTCCCTCATTTCAATCTTTCATGTTGGTTGATGTTTTAGTCTCCATTTTCTACCTAATATTTTCCTTATTAGAAGAAATTATCCTCTCAACGCGAAGCAAAACGAAAGAATTGTGGAAAAATGTAGGCGAATTGCACCCTTTAGTGGAAAGAGCCCTTACCTTTTAGTGAAAACCGATCAAATCTTCTGGATATACCGAGTGTTTTTTTGTAAATAATAATATTGTTAAATAATAAAATGCGGAGGAATTCTATGCAACAGGAACAAGCTAAAGAAAATGTGGGTTCTATTATGAGACCAGAATTTGCCGGAACTGATGCACAAAAAGTAAAACAAGAAATTCAAAAAGATGTAAGCCAAGGACAAGGTGCAATGACTTCCCGAGAGGCAGGAGCAATGCGAGATTAAAAAAGCTGCCCCAATATAAAAATGGGACAGCCTTGTTTTCTATAATTAAATATCGAGTTTCCTTGTACCAATCCATTTCACCATTTCAGGATCTCTATGTGAAAAGAACAAGCTCTGTTTCGTGTCTAACGTAGAGATCTTCTCCATATCTTCTTGGCTTAACTCGAAGTCAAAGATATTGAAGTTTTCGATGATTCTTTCCTTGCGAACAGACTTTGGAATGACAACGATTCCTCTTTGTGTCAGCCAACGTAAAATCACCTGGGCAACAGATTGATTATGCTTTTCCGCAATTGAAACTAACACTTCATTCTGGAAGATATCATTTTTACCTTCAGCAAAAGGTCCCCAAGACTGTATTTGCACATGATTCTCTTTCATGAATTGTGCACTTTCTATTTGCTGGTTGAAAGGATGCGTTTCCACCTGGTTAACAGCAGGAATCACTTCATTATGAATGATTAAATCGATCAAGCGGTCTGGATGGAAGTTACTCACTCCGATAGACTTGATTTTACCTTCCCGATACAATTCCTCCATCGCACGCCAAGAACCGTATACATCACCAAATGGCTGATGTATTAAATACAAGTCTAAATAATCCAATTGCAATCTTTCCAGTGATTTTGCGACTGCTCCTTGGTTTATTATTGCCAATTTACATTTCCCACCATGATGATACAGGAATAGAGATCGATTCGACTAAAGGAACCCTTTTCACCTGCCCTTTTTTTTCAAATAATAAAGACTCCTCTTTATTTCCTTTTCTACTTTTTGAAAAAACGTCTCCAAACCCTTATTAGCTCCACCCTCTAACACCCGCTGACCTGCCAAAGCAAGGGCACCTGTTACCTGTGCTTCAGCTTTACAGTTTAGTCGGGTCGAAACTTGTTGATCATTAAAATAAAGTTCAGCTTTACCGGAAATTTCTCCGATATTACCACTTCCAATTACTTGTAATAGAATGATGGAGGATGGCTTCTTCTCATGGAGTCGAATCTCGAGGACAAAGTGATCTTGAATGGGACCCATTTTTATCTCCACTTCAGCTTTGTATATACCTCTGTCACTTCTGAAAAAGACTTACATCCAGGGAGAGAGCTCTGCAGCACCTTTTCATCCTTGATATATTTCCAAACAATGTTCCTTGGCAGCCCGAATGTGTATTCGTACTCGAGTTTCACTGTTTCCCCCTCCAATTGACCACAAAAATTACAATCAATTATATGTATTCAATTGGATTGTGAATGGTTAAAAGGAACTGAATATGCTGTTTAAGGAACAGATACCTGCTCTTTATTATCATTCCTTTTTTTATGATTGGCCGTCTAAGTGGTATGAAGGACAAATCTCGCAGCAAAAACAATAAATTTGTCTTTCACAACTATCATGATGAAGAATTCATCTCTGATTCTCCTATTTGTAGTAAAAAAAACCTACTTCCATTGGGAAATAGGGTCTTACTCTTTTCAGATATTTTATTGTGAGAGTAGCCGCTGAGCAACTATATAACCTGATCCGCCATTCACTCCATGTCCAGGCCAGGTTGCGGCACCAAGCATATACACATTTGGAATAGCCGTCTGATGACCCGGCTGCCCTGGTAATGGTCTAAGAAGATAGCTTTGCGCTAAATCGTGTGCCCCGCCGTATGGATCCCCCGGTCCCGAGTTCGGGTTAAACCTGGCAATCGTGTCCGGTGTGACGACATATTTTCCGATTACCGCACTTGGGATGTTTGGTATATGCTTGCTCACCAAATTTAGCACGCGTTCTGTGAACCGCTCGGTTAAATCATGCGTCCATGTACCATCTCCGACATCGATAAGGTTAGCCGCATCCCTACGTGGACGGATGGGCACTTCTAGCACTTGAATGCGCATGATTGCTTTTCCTTCCGGTGCTCTCGTTGGATCGAGATTGGTAGAACAATCGATCGTAAAGGTAGGGTTGGACGGAAGCAGATTGGCCGCCGCTTGGGCAATCGCTAGAGTAAATCCGTCCAGTCCATCTGTTAGATGCGGCTGCCCGACACGGTTAAACCGTTTATCTGGCCAGTTTGGCGGCTCACTTAGTGCTAGATGAATTTGGACGCAGCCTCTGCCGTAGCGATACTGTTT
This sequence comes from Bacillus sp. ISL-75, assembly GCF_018613095.1. NCBI lineage: Bacteria > Bacillati > Bacillota > Bacilli > Caryophanales > Bacillaceae > Bacillus > Bacillus sp. ISL-75. The sequence continues at coordinate 20,913 of NZ_JAGGQX010000035.1, read as the reverse complement.
CGCTTGTGCCCGAAGTGGTGGTGAAATCTCCGAATCGGCCAAGAGCGAGAGATAGAGCTGATCAGGTGTGGTTGAGGCCACGACTGCCTGCTTAGCACGATACTTTTTCCCCATTGCGGTTCGGACGCCAATCGCTCGACCGTTCTCCACTAAGATTCGCTCGACATGAGTGTACGTAAGAATCTCGCCGCCCTGATCCTTTATCAGTTGAGATAATGCTTGAACCAGTTTCTCACTGCCGCCTTCAGGTATCGGCATCCCGCCGCCCATCAGTGCCATCACCGTCAGCGGTACCCAAATCCCGCTTCCGACTTCATCCGGCGTGCGGCCAAGGTGTGTGACCCAGGATGCCAACATCGCCCGCGTCACTGGTGACTTTAAAGAACTGACGGTATTACGGGCGGTTGAAACTAGCGAGGCAGCGAAAGGCGAATAGCCCGCCCCGCCCCCTTCGTGAAGCAAGCGCTTCAGGATCGGTGCGGCTTCAGGACTGGAGAGATCCATATTGAATAATCCAAATACATCGTTGACATAAGGATTTAGCTGTTCAAACATACCGGCCAGAGCTGCGCCGTCACCGGGAGCCAGCCGTTCCACCTCAGCGATGAGCTCTTCAAAGGAACTAGGCAGGACAGCCGTTCGTCCGTCTTCCATCGAAACACCGGTCGGCAGGTCCGTATTTATGTATCGGAGCCCGCGTGCTTCTAGATCCCCTCTTAGTTCAGCGTAGGCTGATCCGGTTGTAAAGAGAGGATGTGCAGCAGCAAACACATCATGTTTAAAACCTGGCAGCGTCAGCTCTTCGGTGCGCAGAAATCCGCCCGGGCGATCATTTTTTTCTAAAACTAGAACGCTGCGACCCGCCCGCGTTAAATAGGCAGCGGTAATTAAAGCATTATGGCCGCTTCCAATCATAATGACATCAAAGTTATCCATCATATCTCTCCTTTAATAGGATCAAGCCATATCTACGTAAAAAGATATTCTGGAGGATGGATACTAAGTACTAAATCTATTACATTTTTTAAAATTTTTTATGCGGTCTCTTCCTTTAGTTCCCTTTAATAGGCTAGTTTATATAAAAGTTCAGTAAATAGTTCAATTCCTGTTTCTAACTCTTCCAAACTCGTAAATTCTTTTGGAGAATGGCTGATTCCATTTTTACTCGGTACAAATAGTAAGGAAGTGGCGCAGACGGGACCAAATACTTGGGAATCATGTCCAGCACCTGAGATCATTTCTTGATAACGGTAGTTTTTCGCATCTGCAATTTCACGGGCCCACATACACATCTCCCCATCCATCTTAACCGGCTTTACATCCATCCACTGGGAGATGGTCACTTCCATATTTAAGTTTTCTGCGAATCGTTTAAACTCCGCGAAAATCACGTCATAATAATAGTCAATCACAGCTTCCTGATGATGTCGAATATCCAGGCTGAACTCTACCTCACCGGCGACAACATTCGGTACATTCGGTTTGACGTTTAATCTTCCAACCGTAGCGACTAATTGCGGGTCAACAACTTGCGCTTTTTCTGTTAAAAAAGAAATAAAATGGGCGGCTGTGCTAACTGCATCCTTCCGATATTGCATCGGAGTCGTCCCCGCGTGGTTACTTTCTCCCTTGATTTGAACCGAATAACGGCGTTGTCCGACAATATGGGTTACAATCCCGATTTGATTCTGACTTTTCTCGAGAATCATTCCTTGTTCAATATGAATCTCCACAAACCGTTCCACATCATCCCGAACTGGAGGTGTATACTTTTCCGGATCAAACCCCGCTTGTTTCATCGCTTCTAAAAATGGAATTCCCTCAGGGTCCTTCACCTCTTTCACTCGGTCAAGGTTGTAGGCACCACTAATATTTCTCGACCCCCAAAAGGCGAGTGGAAAACGACTCCCTTCTTCTTCACATAAAGAGACAACTTCTATCGTTTTCTTTGGGTAACCAAAGGTTTGAAATAGCCTTAATACAGCGATGAAACTGGCAATGATTCCATATGCACCATCGTATTTCCCACCATCGACTACCGTATCGATGTGAGAGCCGGTCAAGATGGTTTTCCTATTGGATTCTGTACCTGGTAATCTTCCAAATAAATTTCCGACACTGTCAAAATACGTTTCTAGTTTCGATTGGTCCATTTCACTTTTTAACGCCAGCTGCGCATCGAGCCAGGATGGAGAATACAAAAGTCTTGTCACACCCCCATTCTCCGTTTTTCCAAACGAAGCAAGCCATTCAATCATTACTCCCACATAACCTTTTTTCAAAAACTGTTTGTCTCCTTGAACGGCCATCTACTTCACTCCTCAAAAATAGTTATGTAATGTTATGTTATGTTTCCTTTACTAAAAAAAAAGCCTATTTCCTTAAAGAAAATAGACTCTAGAGTCGATTGTACCTCTTATAAAAATTAAAACAACTTATTTATGTCATTTTCAGTAACCAATACCACTTTCCCGCGTTCATCTTCTTTTTTAATTTCGTACAGACCATTTTTATAATCGTATATTATCGTATATACATCTCCAGCAAAAAGAACTTTGTCATTCGTGCTCATATCAAGCCCTCCCTAATATTTATATATAGATAATTTAATACAATTATCTTTGTGAGTCTCCATTTTTGTTACCTTATCTTACGTAATATTTGCAATGGAGTAATTACGGTATACAATTCTCGTCCTTATACCTGATTAATATCCCGCATAAATCCCTGCAGCCTTGGGTCTTTTACGTGTATGTTAATAAGAGCAATAAATATCCCAAATAACAGAACAAGCGGAAGTAAAAACCCACTAGAAATGGCCATGCTTTTGACCCCAGCAAGTATGATTATAAAACAGACAAAAATCAAGATACAATTAATCAAAGAAAAACATCAGAAATAAAAAAAGTTCAAGGCCTCATTAATTTTATTAATGGGACCTTGAACTTTTTTGTTTATATAATACGTGCGGTTACGATTCCACCGATTTGATCGATTTTTTCTTGCAAACTAGGAATGATATCGCCATTTACTTTATTGTCAATGTCAATCATCGTATAAGCATATTCCCCACGGCTTCTATTAATCATGTCTGCGATGTTTAAATTATAGCTTGAAATAGCTAGTGTAAGCTGTCCAACCATGTTTGGAACGTTTTTATGGAATACTGCCACACGTTTCTTTCCTGTATAAGGTATGGATGCGTTCGGAAAATTCACTGAGTTCTTGATATTTCCGGTTTCCAGAAAATTCTTCACCTGGCGAGCAGCCATAATTGCACAGTTTTCCTCTGATTCTTGCGTAGATGCACCTAGATGAGGGATTGGAATTGCATTTTTCATTTTCAATACATTTTCATTTGGGAAGTCTGTAATATACTTACCAACCTTGCCGCCTTCAAGCGCTGCTGCCATATCTGTTTCATTCACAAGCTCTCCGCGTGAGAAATTCAAAATGTGAACTCCAGGCTTCATAATGCTAAAGGTTGCTTGGTTAAACATTCCTCTTGTGTCATCGGTTAATGGAACGTGAACCGTAATATAATCAGAATTAGCAAACAACTGTTCAATCGTCATCGCGCGCTGAACATTTCTAGACAAATTCCAAGCTGTATCAACAGAAATAAACGGGTCAAAACCAATCACGTCCATGTCTAAATCAAGGGCATCATTCGCTACAAGTGCTCCGATGGCGCCTAAACCAATTACTCCCAGCGTTTTCCCCTTAATTTCTTTTCCAACGAATTGTTTCTTACCTGCTTCAACTAGCTTCGGTACTTGGTCACCTTGGCCTTCTAATGTCTTTGTCCATGCTATGCCGTCAAAAAGGTTTCGGGATGAAGCCATCAATGTAGTAAGAACCATTTCTTTTACAGCATTCGCATTCGCACCAGGGGTATTGAAAACCACAATTCCCTGTTCTGTACATTTTTCAACCGGAATGTTATTAACACCCGCTCCGGCACGTGCAATGGCCTTTACATTATGACCTAATTCTAGTGAATGCATATTAAAACTGCGCACAACAATCGCATCAGGATTTTCACTGTCATTGTCAATCGTAAAATGATCCTTATTGAATACATTTAGCCCGCTCTCAGCGATATTATTTAACGTTTTGATTGTTTTCATTTTGTCTAGTGTTGTTGTGCTCATCTCGTATCTCCTCTATTCTTATATGATAGTTTGAAATTCCCTAAATTCATTAAGCAAGCGGAAATGGTCAAATTTTATTAAAATCTGTATCTACTTGATTTTTAAAATATTAAAGTAATCTTGGCTCCTAGCCGGTTGAAATATCCCCTCCTATAAACAGAAAGAGGTAAGGAATAAATCCCTACCTCTGCCCAGGCGAACGGCTACGAGACATTATGTGCTCCCTCACGGTAATCCGTGTTTCGCCAGTTACACATCGTCTTTTTAATTTCTCTTACTATATCAAATTTTCTTATAATAATCAAGCTAGAAAAGGCATTATTTTTTGAGGTTTGTGTTCAAATTATTTCCACTTCTTACATTAATTTTTTCAAATCCTCAAGGAAAGCTGCTACCTCTTCCTCTTTTGTTGCCCAGGATGTTACAAGTCGAATCGCCGAGTAATCGGTATCGACCTTTTCCCAAATATGAAAGGCATAATGGTTCTCTAATTCCGAAATCAGCGCATTTGGTAAAATCGGAAAGATTTGATTCGATGGTGAATGGGTTAGAAACGGAATATTTGCTTTGCTGATTTCATCTCTAAGTATGGTAGCCATCTTATTAGCATGCGCGGCCAAATCAAAGAACAAATTGTCCCTGAATAGTTCAAGAAACTGGGTGCCCAAAAGTCTCCCTTTCGCGAGCAGTGCTCCCTTTTGCTTCATATGGTATCGGAAATCCTCCTTAAGAGAATCCTTGCAAATCACCAAAGCCTCACCAATAAGTGCCCCATTCTTTGTTCCCCCGATATAGAAGGCATCCACAAGTGTTGGCAGATCGCTTAACTGAAGATCATTTTCTGTTGAACAAAGCGCTGAGCCTAACCTTGCACCATCCATATATAATATGAGATGGTTCTTTTTACAAAAATCACTTAACTGCACGAGTTCACTCCGGTTATAAATTGAGCCAATTTCGGTGGAGTTGGATATGTATACAAGCTTAGGTTTGACCATATGCTCATCTGGATGACCGTCGAGTACCGCTTGCACATCAGATGGGGTAAGTTTCCCGTTCTCTGTTTCAATTGATAGTACTTTATGTCCTGTCGCTTCAATGGCTCCTGTTTCATGCCCCAAAATATGGCCAGTACTCGCTGCCATTGCTGCTTCGTGCGGTCTTAAGAAAGCAGAAATCGCAATTAGATTTGTTTGTGTCCCGCCTGATAAGAGGTGAATGTCAACGTCTGTCCGTCCCATTCTCTCCTTTAACAGTTCAACCGCTTTTTGGGAAAATTGATCCTCTCCATAGCCATCCACTTGGACAAGGTTGGATTCTATTAAAGCATTTAATATTCTAGGATGTGCGCCTTCACTGTAATCGTTCTTAAAGCTATACATCAGATTGCCCCCGTTTAATTATTTATAAGTGTAATTTCATGTCCATCCTAACATATTTTTTAAACAATGATGGGTAATTATAGGATAAAAAATAGTAATTATCTAGTTAGCCTTTGAACAAATTTCATGTTAATTACAAGAATTAAAAAGATGACCGGATATACTGCCGCAGAATACCAAAGCTTCCATCCACTATAATAAAAAAATTCAGTTTGCACGGTCAACCATTCAAAAATCACTGAGAATATGGACCAAAGGATAATATAAAGTGCTTTATAAGCTATCTTTCTTTTTGACGGATAATAATTAAGAAATAAAAAGCTAATGGAAGGAAAGTAGAGAAGGATCCCAAGAAGAGATTTCCATTGAAAACCCTTTTCAAAATATCCATAAAGGTGATAATGCAAATCGAGTACCATGTCAGTCGTCATTCCATATGCATAAGCAAAAAAACAAGTGGCATAAATCTCAATTCTGCCTATTCTTTTTGGAACAAAAAAGGAAATTATACTAAAGATAATAAATATGATAAAAATTAGGATCCACATCTTAAATTTCCCTCCTTATATCCGGCCTTACATACTACCCAAAGTATTCCAAAATTTGGTTTTGTCTATTCTATGAAAGAAGGTCATTAAAAAAGAGACCTCTGAGAGTCTCTTTTAACATTCTATATGCATTTTTATCTTTTTTTTAAATGAAAAGGATATTTATAAACACCCCTTTGATTTATTGAAACTACCATCACCGTAGATTGAAGAAATAGTAATACGTGATGAATTAAAATACCAATTGAACCAAAATCATGTATACAATCGTTCCTCCAGCTATAGACAGGAGCATGTTTTTCTTCCATAAGTGAAGCAACGCCACTACTACTACCCCAATCAATTCGGGTAAACCGTGACTTCCAGAAACTAAACTCACGTCCTTAAAACAATAAATGACCAAAAGCCCAATTACTGCTGCTGGCAGCACTTTACCGAGATATTGTACATACTGCGGTGTAGGCTTACCCGATGGGAAAACGATGAATGGAAGAAACCTTGTAAGCATTGTGCCCAAAACCACCATAGCAATCGTAATAAACTGTTGCGTTAAACTCATTGTCATATGGTGCTAACCTCAACTTTCTCCAATGGCTTTCTAATGAGGGTCAGTAACCCAAGAATTGCAAACATCGCAGGGATAATGAAGTGGTCTCCGCCAAAAATAAAGAGACTGACAGTTGAAAGCCCAACACCGATGAGAGCACTGTGGTGCTTTTTCTCTTTCATCCACTGTTCAATGAAAATGACTACAAAGAGAGCCGTCATAACAAAATCGAGCCCTTCTGTGTTGAACTTGACAAAAGATCCAAAAATACCGCCAATTGTTGAACCAATGACCCAATAAGAGTGATTGAGTAGTGTCACAAAGAACATAAACCAGCCCTTGTCTACATTCTTCGGAATATCAACGGTACAATTGATAGAAAAAGACTCATCGCAAAGCCCATAAATCATGTAAAACTTCTTTTTCCCAATTCCCTTATACTTATCCAGCATGGATATGCCGTAAAACAAATGTCGTGCATTCACCATTAAAGTTAGAAAAAGGGCGTTAATCGGATTGAACGCGACAAGCAATAAATTGGCTGCCACAAACTCCATTGATCCTGCAAATATGAATAGACTCATCAGAATCGGGTAAATTGCACTAAAACCTAATGAATTCATATAGATGCCATATGCGATTCCCAAGAATACAAATCCAGCAAAAATGGGGACTGTATATGGAAAAGCCGCACGAAATGCAATCCATATTTGATTTCTTTTTTTCAAATGATTCACATCCTCAATTGCTAAATTTATTTAAATTTAACATACAAAATCCATACAAAAAACTCAAAAATTGTATGGATTACAATTATCCCTACATAGAAAAAACCCCTTTTTATCAAAACGGGGGTACCGATCGATTTTTTCCCTATATAAAACAAACACGTTTCTTAACCTTTTCAAACGATCCGATTTCATTATAAGAATTCCATACAAAAATGATATGATTGTATGGAACACATTTATTAGAGGTGTACTATGCCAATCAATTCATTTGAAAATTATCCAATGTCTTGGAAACCTGATAAGAAAGCCTTAAATCGTCCTTTTTATAAATCTCTTGCGTTACTACTTGAACAGGATGTTATTAATGGCTTTTTGGCACCTGGGACAAAGTTGCCTCCGCAACGAGAATTAGCGGATTTTCTTGACTTAAACTTCACCACGATTACCCGTGCCTACAAAATATGTGAGGTAAAGGGATTAATTTATGCCGTTACGGGGAGTGGAACCTTTGTAGCTCCAAATGCCGCCCGTTCCATTACCATTTCCACGGATAAAACGGCAAACCTCATTGATCTTGGGTTAGTGGCATCTTTTGAGCAAACCAATGCTATTGTAAAAGACGTTATTCAAAAGGTTGTGGACAAGAGTTATTTGGCGCAGCTACTAAATTACAATGATCCGACTGGTATTCCACATCAAAAAACGGCCGCTCTAAACTGGATGGAATCCTTCGGAATCCATACGGATCAAGAACATATAGCAATTGTTTCTGGTGCTCAAAATGCGTTGGCTATTGCCTTGGCTGCTTTGTTTGAGCCTGGTAATAGAATTGCAACCGATTTATACACGTATTCAAATTTTATCGAGTTGGCAAAAATGTTCCATATTCAATTAGTCCCCATTCTCGGAGACCAGTTTGGGATGTTGCCAGATGAACTTGAAAAGCAGTGCAGCCAAATAAATATTCACGGCATTTTCCTAATGCCCTCTTGCTGTAATCCTACCACAGTGATGATTCCAGAGTTTCGAAAGCAAGAATTAGCTGCGGTCATCAGGAAGCATCGTTTAATTTTAATTGAGGATGATATTCATGCATTTCTGACGGCAGGTATGATTTCCAACTACCAGCAGCCAATGTTCAATTTACTTCCAGAACAGAGCATTTATATTTGTGGCACCTCCAAGTCCATATGTTCTGGCTTAAGAGTTGCCTATATGGTCTATGGGGATGCTTTACGGGAGAAAATTTCGCAGGCTATTTTTAACATCAATGTAAAAACCTCTTCTTTTGACGCAGAGGTGATCACAGAGCTTATTTTATCAGGGAAGGCTCATGAAATTGTCTCTCTAAAGAAACAGCTTGCACAAACTGCAAATGATATTTATTTTGAATATTTTCCTTTAAGGAAGAATGTTGGACACCCTTTTAGTTTTTATCGTTGGCTTCCAATTCAAGGATTTAACGATGCCTTTCAGTTAGAATCGGATTTGAAAAGACAAGGTATTAGAGTTTTTCATTCTGATCGTTTTTTAAGTGGGCAGACCACACCTGATAAGTATTTACGTATTGCACTAGCTTCCACAAACTCATTAGATGAGTTAAAAATAGGATTAAGTATATTAAGACAGTATCTCGATTAATTCGAACAAAATGAAAACGGATGAGAAAAATCATCCGTTTATTTTACAATCGAAGCATCATCTTCTTTAATTAACGCCCCCTAATCAACTGACTCGATGCGTTAGTTTTACAATTCATTAAACCATTCATCATCGACAGGTTCAAACCAATCCGTTTCTCCCGGTGTAATTGCTAAGTGGACAAATTGTAAATAGGCATCACCGATAAAGTTTGATTCAACTTTTTGTCCCAATGGAAAGATTGTGCTATTGCTTAATTGTTCATTTGCCATATTTTAATGCCTACTTTCTTTTGTTTATTATAGTTATTTTCACTTTGTCTAATAAGATATAATTAATCACGTTTTATTATATACTTCATCCAAAGCCCATCATCGTCCAGTAAGCATCAGATACTTACTCTGTAAGCACCTCTACTATATGATCACCGGTTCTATCACTACTCTCATCTGAAATGTAGTTTTTTGTCCATCCTAATTTTCCAGAAGGATCAACTGCGACAGCATACCTTTTAGCATCTTTGTTTGCTACATAATCTATTCTAGGGATCCCAACGATAGATTTGATAAAGATATACATAATCAGTTCCCAGTCTTTTAAGAGTTTTATCAATTTCACTCATAATATGCTTTGGGGATAGACCAGCACCGTTTGGACCTTCATTTACTGGGTAAAAAACCTTTGAGGTGATGTGACAATTTCATCCCGATTGGCATATTCCTTTAAAATTCATTATATAATCCACCAACTTCGTCTAATTCAAACCATAATTGCTTTTATTTATAACGGTTGCTAAACTGTTTTTATAACTCAATGAATAAAAGGAGCTTAACCATGATTAATAAAATTGGAAAAATCACTGTATATGTACAAGATCAAGAAGAGGCAAAAGATTTTTGGATCAATAAAGTCGGCTTTGTCTTAAAAGTGGAGCAACCTATGGGACCAGACGCATTTTGGATCGAAGTCGGACCTAGTGAAGACGAATTTACTACTTTAGTTCTTTATTCTAAGTCAGCAATGGAACAACATCAACCTTCTAAAGTTGCCCATCCCTCCATTCTTTTCAGCACCACTGACATTGAAGCAGCTTACGAAAAAATGAAACAAAATGGAGTAACAGTGGAGGAAATGTTAAGACTTCCATTTGGAAACATGTTCTCATTTAAAGATCAAGATGGTAATGATTATTTAATTAGAGAAGATAGATAGGTATTACATAGACAGATTTTACTCATTAAAGTAAGAAGAGTTATTTTGAATTTATGGCAAAATAACGCTTCTTTTTTGATAGGAAATATTAGAATCGCACAACAGATAGCCTTTTCTTTTTAAGGAAAAAATGTCTATTACTACGGTAATGGTTTTACTGGTCTTTCCTTACAAAAGGTACAACTATTATCGCCACAAACATTAGCTTTCCACTCATTGCATTGAGGACAAAATTCCGAATCATATAACTCATAAAGGATTAATCCATACCCACAAGACTTACAGTACTCTCGCACAAATGTGCCATCGATTTCCCCCCATCGATGATTACACTGTCAGTCTCGACAACAATTTTTCTTTTCAATTTAGTAGCCTGCCTTTCTTTCCACTGAAGTATTTTTTATTGTTATAAAAAACACTGATTGGAATTAAAAAGCCGCCCTCACTTTATGTGAGAACGGCCAGTTCATTAGAAGATTACACCATTATTTTGCAAATATCATTCGTAAATTCGACTGGGTCACTGATTGGTAATCCTTCAATCAATAGTGCTTGATTATATAATAACTTGGTATAGAGCTCTAATTTTGATTTATCGTTTTCAAATGCTTCTTTTAATGATTGGAAGACTTCGTGATTGTTATTGATTTCTAAGACCTTATCCGCTTTGATATTTTGGTTATTCGGCATCGCAGCAAGAATTTTTTCCATTTCAATCGATATTTCCCCTTCAGTTGCCAGGCAGACCGGGTGGGACTTTAACCTTTTTGAAATCCTTACATCCTTGACTTTATCAGCTAAAATGGTTTTCATATAGTCAAAGAGTTCTTTGTTTTCCGTCTCTGTTGATTCGGAATCGTCCTTGTTTTCTTCCCCTTCGATTCCCAAGTCACCACTTGAGATGGATTTGAATTCTTTTTCTTTGTAGGTCATTAACATTTTAATTGCGAATTCATCGATATCCTCAGTGAAATAAAGAATTTCATAGCCTTGTTCAGAAACGAATTCTGCCTGTGGTAATTTTTCAATTCGTTCAATTGATTCACCGGAAGCGTAATAAATATATTTTTGGTCTTCTGGCATTCTTGATACATATTCATCTAAGGTGACCAATTTCTTCTCTTTAGAAGAATTAAACATGATCAGGTCCTGTAATAATTCTTTGTTTGCACCAAAATCATTATAAACTCCGTACTTTAACTGACGACCGAAGGATTGATAAAATTCTTCATACTTTTCGCGTTCTTTCCTTTGAAGGCTTAATAATTCGCTTTTGATGTTTTTGTTAATGTTTTTAGCGATTAGCTTCAATTGTCGATCATGCTGCAGCATTTCTCTTGAAATGTTAAGAGATAAATCTTCGGAATCGACCATCCCTTTAACGAAACTGAAATGGTCTGGCAGTAAGTCAGCACATTTTTCCATGATCAGAACCCCATTGGAATAAAGTTCTAAGCCCTTTTCAAATTCTTTCGAATAGAAGTCGAATGGGGTTTTTTCAGGAATATATAAAATGGCATTATATCTAATGTTCCCTTCGACGCTGATATGGATATGTTTAATTGGCTTGTCAAATCCGTAGCGTTTTTCGTTATAAAAGTTCTCGTAATCTGCATCGGTAAGCTCGCTCTTATTTTTTTTCCAAATCGGAACCATGCTATTAATAATCTGTTCTTCTTGATAATCCTCGTATTCGGACTCACTGCCTTCCTTGAGTCTTCTGTTATTAACATCCATTTTGATCGGATAACGGATGAAATCAGAATATTTCTTGATAATCGCTTTTAAGCGATATTCCTCTAAATACTCATCATAGTTTTCATCTTCACTATTTTCTTTAATCTTTAAAATAATTTCTGTCCCAACTGGATCTTTATCTACCTGCTCAATCGTATATCCATCAGCACCTGTGGATTCCCATTTAAAAGCCTCATCGCTATCTAAATTTTTACTAATCACAGTAACTACGTCAGCAACCATAAAAGCAGCATAAAAACCTACTCCAAACTGACCGATAATGTCATAGCCATCTTTTAATTCGTTTTCCTTTTTAAATGCTAGGGAACCACTTTTGGCAATCGTCCCAAGATTTGTTTCCAGTTCTTCTTTGGTCATCCCGATCCCCGTATCGATAATCTTAAGTGTACGGTTTTCTTTGTCAGCTTCCAATTTAATATAATAATTGGATTGGTCAAAACTTAAAGCATCGTCAGTTAAGGCTTTGTAATAAATTTTATCAATGGCGTCACTGGCATTAGAAATTAACTCTCTTAAAAATACCTCTTTGTGAGTATAAATGGAGTTAATCATCATCTCTAGTAATCGTTTAGATTCTGCTTTAAACTGTATCTTCGACATATAAAAAGCCCCTTTCTGAAATAAACACCTAATTTTAAACTTCTTAGCACTCCACCTGTCCGAGTGCTAATTCAATATAATTTAAATACCATATCATATTTTTCGTGTCAATAAAGAAGTAACAAAAATAGTTTACTGCTATCAAACTTAAGAGAAAATAGTGGTTCTTTTTGAGACTATTTAATACTCTCCAGATCAATTCCTTCCACAAACTCAACAAAGGCTTTCACAATATTTAACTCTAAAGATTCTGCATAGTAGAACATCCAAGTCTTACGTATGATTTTATCCCCATCTTTTGTTCTAATCTCATATTTGTGGATATCATCCAGATCGTTTATCAACAAACTTGGCAAGATTGCGTAACCTAACCCGTTGGCAACCATCTTTTTGCATGTATCAGCTTTATTGACATCGATACTGACTGATGCCGGCTGCGAATAGTTTTCATTCCACCAATTATCCACTAAGGTTTTAAGTAATGGATCCGTGTGATAATCAATTCTCGGTAAAACAGGGAGGCGGCGGATATCAATTTCTTCTTTAGAAGCAATACAAATGGTTTCTTCAAAGAGCAGTTTCTTTTGATCCTTCCAGCTATAATCTCCTCTTACAAAGCCAATATGTACATCTTGATTGTACATCATATGGGTAATATGGCTGCTTAATCCTGTTGTTACCTTGAACTCAACATCAGGGCACTGATTTTTGAAGAGTTTTAAGAGCCCGGGAAGTTTATAATCGGTAAAGAAATTTGAAACACCTAATCTTAAGATACCGGATATTTTATCCTCCATATTCAGAACAGTTTCTTTTATCTTTTGGATCCGCCATAACATTTCATGAGCACTTTTTGCCAAATATTCGCCCTGCGAGGTAAATTGGACTCCGCGCCGGCCCCTAATAACAATTTGGACTCCAAATTGTTTTTCCATCACTTTCAATCGATTGGTCAAAGCTGGCTGAGAAATATACAATAGTTTAGCTGTGTTTGTTATATTTTTCTCTTGATAAAGGGTTTGTAAAACCATCCAGTCTCTTTCGTCCAACATTTTCACCCCCCTAATTACAAATAACCTTTGCTTATGGATAAACATATTCATTCGATATTTTATTTATTGCTATGATTATACTATATTTAGAATATGTTACCTCAAGTAAAGTGTATTATTTTAGATTCAATGAAAGAAGGCCGGTAGATATGAAAAGAAACAACATTTTTTTCCGCAGTGTTTGGTTTATCGCAATAAGCAGCTTAGGCGGATTTTTCCTCTCGTTGACGGGTCTCTCCATTGGATGGATGATTGGTACATTTCTAACAGCTGCCTTACTGTCATTTTTGAAACCATCACTATTAAGACGTGATGCCAATCAAAAGGGTGTTCCAAAATACTGGTTGTATATGGGACAGTGTATTTTGGGAATTGAATTGGGACAGAAAATAAACTTATCTTTTTTGCATATTTTTGAAGAATATTGGATGACCATTCTTCTCATGCTTCTTCTATCTGTCTTTTTTTCTCTACTTTCTGGCTTTGTACTTTGGAAATACAGTAAAACTGATATGCTTACCAGCTTTTTTGGAACGGCTCCCGGCGGATTGTCCGCCATGCCAGGGATTGCGGAAGAGGTCGGGGCGAATACTGCTGTCGTCAGCATTATTCAAACCATGCGCGTTTTTTTAGTTATCCTTATTATTCCTATTTTTGTTTCTTCATGGGCTAGTAATCCGGTAGATCATGTCCCCTTTCCTGCCAAGACTGATTCTCCCATAGCATTGGAAAATCTGCTCTGGACTGTAGTATTAGTTGGAATTGCATACGGGGGGTACCACTTGGGCAAGTATTTAAAATTCCCTGCTCCATGGTTGATTGGAAGTTTGGTGGGGGTTGCCATTGTCCAATCGCTCGGTTCTTTGTATATGGGTCATGATATGGTTTCATGGTGGCCGCATGTAGTGATCACTTTATCTCAAATTTTTATTGCGGCAAGTATTGGTTCCCGTTTTCATAAAAGCATGTTTATAGGATTAAAGCAGACGATGATTATCGCCTTTTTAAGTACGATTGGTCTTATTTTTTCCATGATTATGTGTGCCATTTTTGTTTCAAAAGTAACAGGGATTGCACTTATTACCGCGGTTCTGGCATTTGCTCCTGGCGGTATTGCTGAAATGACAACAACTTCTGTTGCGCTAAATGCAGATTCTACATTTGTCGTTGCAGTGCAAGTACTCCGAATCATAATTGTGTGTGTTATATTGCCGCCATTTTTCAGGTTGTTAAATCTTTGGGAGCATAAAAAGCACATATCTTCTCAAGCATCCGCTTAATTTGATATACATAAGATCTCTATTGTTCGTATAATAGTAAAAAGGGGAATCAAGATATGTCCAATTTACATGAAAAAGGAGCAGGTATATTCTGTGATCCGAACGATAAAAATACAGAAAGATTAGCATCCTTAATGAGGGGTATTATTAAATCTTCTGGAATTCAAAAAGAAGATATTATCTTTCTCTGCATTGGTTCAGACCGCTCTGTAGGAGATTCATTGGGTCCTTTAGTTGGGACAATGCTTAAAGAACATCAGGTACCTTATCGTGTTTACGGTACTTTGGAAAAGCCAGTTCATGCATTTAATTTAGAAGAAACATTAAAAGAAATTAATAGGCAATTTAAAAAACCGCTTATTATTAGTGTGGATGCTTGTTTAGGTGATCAAAATCAAGTGGGTTATGTTTTCTTGAAAGAGGGACCACTTGTTCCGGGGAAAGCCCTAAAGAAAGTATTGCCAGAAGTGGGGGACTATCATATTACCGGGATGGTAAATTATATCGATCCGTTACCAGCGATGCAATTTTTAAATGATACTCGTCTATACACCGTTATGAACCTTGCAAAAACAATCGTAAAAATCATTACTCAAGCGACCAATGAGAGTTCTGGAACTTTTTAAAAAAGTTAGGCTGTCCCAAAAGCCAATAAGAAATGGTTTTTGGAACAGCCCCGCTTCTATTAAGGTTTTATAATTAAAATAGAGTGATAGCCCCTGTCAAGATAGCAACAATGATAAGAATTACTGAACAAAAAAGAGCCCATTTAAATGCATACTTCTGTATTTCCCCGATGTCCTTATTGACCATTCCCACTAATAAAAGAGTCGAAGCCACAAGAGGACTTAAAAAATGAACAGGCTGTCCCAATACGGAAGCTCTGGCAATTTCTAAAGGACTCACTCCATAAGCTGTTCCTGCTTCAGCAAGAATCGGTAAAACGCCAAAGTAATAAGCGTCATTGGATAAAACGAAAGTAAATGGCATGCTAGTCAAGGCAACGACTACCGGAAAAAAAGAGCCTAAAGAATCAGGAATGATGGCCACTAATGAATTTGCGATGGCATCGACCATTTTCGTGCCGGAAAAAATCCCAGTGAAAATTCCTGCGGCAAATACTAATGTAACAACCGTTATAGCGTTAGCTGAATGTGCCACGATCCGCTCTCTTTGTTGCTTTAAATTTGGGTAATTAATAACGGAAGCAATTACAAATCCGATTAGAAACAAAACTGGTACCGGTATTAAACCCATTACAAGAACGACCATGATCGTAAGCGTTAAAAGAAGATTTACCCATATTAATTTAGGACGCTTTAAATCGGCTTGTATGGCGGAAGCAGCCGCAGCTTCACTAAGAGCTACACTCATTCCAGGAGCAGTATTGATTTGGACAACTCCAATCCTCTTACGCTCTTTTTTCCCAAGTACATAAGCGGTAAAAAGAATAGACGCTATTCCTGCAAGCAGTGTTGGAATAATTGGAACAAAGAATTCATTTGCATCAAGACCTAAAGATGCTACCGCTCTTGTAGCGGGTCCTCCCCAAGGGGTCATTCCACTCATAATGCTAACAGAAAGCATAGAAATGGTGGCAAGAATAAGAGGATTCATACCAAGTCGCAAGTAAAGCGGCAGCATGGCAGAGATGGTAATCATATGAGTTGTTGTACCATCACCATCTAAAGCAACAGTCATTGCAATCACAGCAGTTCCTATTGCTATTTTAACCGGGTCCCCTTTTACAATTTTCAACATAGATTTAATCAGTGGATCAAATAATCCTGCGTCGATTAGAACTCCAAAAAACAGGATAGCGAACAATAACAAAGCAGCTGAAGGTGCAACAACCTTTAATCCCTCATACATCATTTCCCCAAGTTTAGAACTAAATCCACCAATGATGGCAAAGACAATCGGTACAATCGTCAGGGCAGTAACCGGGGATAAGCGTTTGGACATAATTAAGTAAGTAAACACAACGACCATTGAAATTCCCAAAAAAGTAAGAATATTAATCTCCCTCCCATTAAAAAGAAATCGCTTACAAAAGAATAAGGTATAGTCTTTTTTCATTCCATGCTCCTTTTTCTCCTTTTTAGAATAATTTAAATATTAAAATAAGTAAAATAGAAGTTTTTTAACATTTTTATATAAAAAAACTTATAATCCCTTTTACCGAACAAAAGCACAATAAAATCGTCAAGATCTCATTGTGCTTCTTCATTAAAGATTGGGATGACTATTTAAAAAATCAATAAAGTTTTTTACAGAAGATAGTTTTAAAGACTCCTCGTTATACATTAACCATGTATTTCTTAATACAGGTTCTTCATTCTTATAGGATAAACCATATGTATGCAGGTTATCAGATGGCTGCATGCATATTTCTGGTAAGATGGAAACGCCAAGACCATTTTTAACCATTTCTTTGCACGTCTCCTGCCGATCCGTTTCCATTGTAACTAATGGAGGTTCAGAAAATCTATCATGCCACCAGCCATTCATTAATCCTTTCAATGAGCTGTCTGTTTTATAATTTATGAATGGAAGATTTGGCAGGTTCTCCAGATCCACCTCTGTTTTTGAAATTAAACATAGTCTTTCCTTGTGTAGCAGTGTTTTAATTCCATACCATTCGTAATTTCCCCGCAATATTCCTAATTGAACACTAGCAGAGTCAAGGAGATTCATGATTTCTGTACTCCACCCTGTATTGACATTAAATTGAACAAGAGGATATTTTATTGAAAACTTTTTAAGTATTTTAGGAAGTTTATATTGAGCGAAATTGCTAGAAACGCCCAAACGCAGCGTGCCTCTTACTTCATTTTGCATATTTAACATATAATCTTTCGTTTTTTGGAGTTTTTTAATCATTTCTTCCGCATAACCCGCTAAATGTATACCTTCAGAAGTAAACTCAATTCCTCCTTTTATTTTAAAAAATATACTCGTTCCGAATTCTTTTTCTAAATTCTTAAGGCGGTATGTTAACGCTGGTTGCGAAATGTATAATCGCTCTGCTGCCCGGCTTATATTTTTTTCCTCATACAATACCCTTAACGCGATCCAGTCTTTTTCGTCCAATTTATACTCCCCTTGTATTAGATTATAATTTTTTTTTTACTTTTTTTAAAAAAAATATGTATTTTACTTATGATTGAACCTATCATACTATATTTTCATAGGAACTGGTAGGGGTAAAACATTATATATAAAGGTGGTTAACGCAATGAAGGTACCCGTGGTTTTGATGCGTGGTGGAACAAGTAAAGGAGTTTTTCTCAATTTTGAACATTTGCCCTCAAATCGCTCGCATTGGGAAGACTTCTTACTCGACATAATGGGTAGTCCGGATCACAGACAGATTGATGGTCTAGGTGGGGCAAATTCCTTGACAAGTAAGGCAGCAATTATTAAAAAATCGGATTCGCAAGAATTTGATGTGGAGTATACATTTGCCCAAATAAGCATTAATAATCAAATGGTTGATTTTAAAGGGAATTGCGGTAATATATCATCCGCGGTAGGACCCTACGCAATTGAGCAAGGTTTAGTTCCGGTAAAGGAGCCAGTCACAATGGTAAGAATTTTTAACACGAATACACAAAAATTAATAATAGCAGAGGTAGAAATTGAAAATGGCCAAGTGAAAAAGGAAGGAAGTTGTTCCATCCCAGGCGTGCCTGGTACAGGATCACCTATCTATCTTACTTTTAACCGTGCTGAAGGAGCTGTTACGGGAAAACTCTTTCCAACTGGTAATCCAATTGACATGATCAAAACAAGTGATCGACTTTTTCCTGTTTCTATTATTGATGTCGCCAATCCACTTGTTTTTGTTAGGGCCCAAGATATCGGTCTGACCGGGAGTGAATTACCTGCTGACTATACACAGGAAAAGTTAAATGAACTCGAAGAAATCCGTTCGATTGCAGCTGAAATGTGTGGTTTTGCCGATAGGAAATCTGCAACGCTTCTATCTCCTGCTGTACCGAAAATGGCCATTATTTCACCGCCAATGGATTACATTGATATGACCAGAACAGAAAGAAAAGCGGAAGAAATGGATTTGATGATTAGAATGATGTCGATGCAAAAGCCTCATCAGGCTCTTGCAATCACAGGGGCCATCTGTGCAACTGCAGGAGCCTTCTTACACGAAACAACTCTATCAGATATGGTGAACATTAAACAGGAGGTTTTTCGATTAGCTCACCCAGCAGGAATTATGGAAACGAAAGTGGACTTCCTAGCAGGCCACATACGTGCCATTAAAGTGGTCCGTACTGCGAGAACTATATTAGAGGGCTACGTGTATACGAAAAGAAATTACGAGATTTCCTATCAATTTGCTTGATTAAAACTTATCTGAATTTCACAACATCAAATCATATTTTAATTGGAGGCTTTCAAATGTGGGTCATAACTCTCTATTTAAAAGGAAATATTAAAATGTTTGAATTTGACAAAAAAGAGGAAGCTATCGAAGCTTTCAAAAATTTTCAAGGCGCCAAAGTTCTTTCTGAAATTGTATACTTTAATGACCCCTGTTTTGTATAAATGGATTTTAAACTATTATGATGCCTGAATGGGGACACTATAAGAATACGAAAAATTAGTAGAAAACAAAAAAATTGGATTCTGCGTTTCTGTAATAAACAGAAACGCTTTTTTTAAGTGCGCGAAAAAAAGCAATATATAAAGCGCGCTTTACCAAACTGCAATCTCGTTATTGACCCGGAGCATTGCTGCCTCATGTCCACTACGATCTTCTTTTTTTAATGAAACCTCTAACCTATCATCATTATCGAATGTTAAAACAATATTTTGATCACTTATAATTTTCGACTTCTTTACTTGATGGTTAATAAGAGAACATAAAGAATCTCGATATCCTAACGAGGCGCTTTCAAAATATCGGCCATTCACGACAGAAACTGGCAATGAATATGTAGTCAAGGTTCCATTAATCTGTTCACCTTCAAAATAAAACTGCAAATAATCTCTAATAAAAATGACTGAGCTAACTTCTGTATTTTCCAAGGTTTTAATAAACATGGTTAACCTCCGAACTTCGGCATATTAATCCTTTTCTTCCAAATGGGAATATGAAAAAAGGCTGCAAACCCAACACTCATTTAAATTCACACCCACCATTTTGGGAACTATTTTTGTATAACATATCATATTACTTGGCTTTTTAAATGTGCAATTTATGAAAATATTATGTCAATTTTACATTTAGACTTAAACTGAGTTGTATTGATTCATTCTTCTTCCTTATTTCTAAAATCATTTCACTTCTACACATTTCTTTTGTAATTATATTTTTTACACAATTGACATATCCGCAACAATATTGACATATATTTTATCAATCGCATCGGAAGGAGGGTAAACTAAATGGATAATCGAATTTTTTTATTTCTTGCTACAATTTTATCTGGTTTCGCACTTATTAGAGTTCCTTTAGCTGATTCATTTCTTGAAAGCGTTTCCCCAATCACTGATATCATTGGTATACTAACTGTTCTAATCTTCTCACTCGTCTTAATTTATAAAGGAGTTAGAAGTTTGTTCAGTAAGTAAATATGATTATGGAAAGCACTCTATATAGGGTGCTTTTCACTTTCAATTAAATGTTATCCACCTACTAAAATAAATTAAACGTTTTTGCAAACAATAAAATAGTGTTATTTATTACTCAAACCGATTTAAAGGAGAATATAAAATGAAAAAAGATACATATCCAAAAGGAGAACCAACTATTGCAGAAGGTATGGATACAGAGGATGTACTAAATAGAGATGCCACTCAAGCAGAAATTGAAAATGGGGATTCAACAAGTGTCACTGTTTTATCTTTGGATGAAAACGATCCAAGCTAATTTAGTCTAAGAGTAGACCATGTAGATAGCAGACTACAGCTTTGGAATCACCCAAATAATTGTAAATATTTAAAAAAGGCCAAACCATTTTGAACTGTAACCCATAATATGG
>NZ_JAGGQX010000034.1:0-5394 GCF_018613095.1 Bacillus sp. ISL-75 | reverse complement strand
TCGTCCAAGATAATTTTTCTCCCAATGTGTTAAAGCTTTGCTTATTTCAGCTTCAAGTGTTCCTTTTGTTTTTTCCATACCGATTCCTTTTCCTTTTTTCAAAGTACATTCATAGATGGCCAAATATTGCTTATAATATTCTAAAAAAACAATCTTTTCCTCCCATGTGGCGACTTTCTTTCGGAAATCTAGGTACCATTGCTACAAAAGCGCCGGAAAGAAAAGCAGCCTTCACACAAGGACATATATATAAACCGGGAAAGAGGTTAAGACCAACTCTCCCAGTGTCCTTCCGGATCAATGGACGCAAGCCGAATCCATCCGTTTTTCACTTTTTGATGAAAGGCATGATCGTGGTCCAGCATCCGTTTCACATAGTCCCTCGGTGCTTGAATGACCACCAGCAAACGCAGTGGCTCATGATATGCCTCTTCATCCGATTTCATAACAGACTGCCAGGGAAGTCCGGATAATAAGTCACTGGCGTTCCCCTGCATGACCCCGAGACCGGCTGTCACGGTTTGGGTTGTTTTATTCCCGCTGCCATAATAATGAGGGGCAACAGTAGATGCATAATATTGCAGGTTAATCCATTGAGCTACTGTTGCCGGACCGGAAATAATGTTGGCGAGGATAGCACCGTTTTTATCCTTCTTCCAATTATAATTATTGAGGAAAACTCTTCCACCCAGATTACAGCCTTGGGTCAGCCGGCGTTCCCCGATGATAAACGCGGCGTTACGCGCCAAGCCCCATTCCGGACGGACCTCACTCCAATCTTCTGAAAGGCGCTGCGCCTCAGCCTTCGGATTCTTGAGATGGTTCCCAAGATTTGGTAATTGCAGAATCCGCTCGGCATTCGCTTCCTCACTCACCTTTGGCAACGCGGTTTGGACACGTTTAAATGCTTCCTTAGCTTCAGCTGATAGTTCCGGAACATAAAGCCAACGCAATTCATCAAGTGTGGTAATATGCTCGGCAGCTGCAAAAACTGTTTCTTTCGGAATGATAATCCCCTCAGTTTCAAGGCTCTTCCTTACGTTTGGAAGATTACACAAGGCTGCCAGCACCCGTGCATTGAATCCGCTTGATGCCCCTCCGCATGCACCGCAGTCGAGTGCAGAACTATATGGATTGTTCGTGCTGTGACTTCCATGTCCGCAAATAACCACCAGCGGTGCAAAGTTATCGGTTAGCCCCATCATTTTTAGAGCTTGCCCTACATAGTGTACTTTTTCTTTCACCGAAAAGCCAATTTGCAGATCTGATTCCGATGTGTTCGTATGGTCAAGCGAGAGTTCCGTGGATGGTTTGTGCAGCCATGTTTCGCGCAGTTTACTTAATATCCGGCCCGCACTCTGCGGCATAAAGCTGCGAGCCAGCGTTTGCAGGCTTAGCCAAGGACCGCTAATTTCCGGAAGCACCATGCTGGAAACCAGATTATGTTTCATCGTTTTAAATGTATAACCTAATGAACTGACTGCCTGATGCCGTTGTTGAAAGGATTCAGACTCTGATGAATACTCTTTTACTTTGTATTGCGGTTTAAACATTACCGGCAAAGAGTTATGCGTGTGGTTACTGCCAAGCTCGCAGGTTTCAATCGGCAATCCGAAAAATCCCGCTGTTCCAAAAGTCTCAAAATCTCCTGCTTTTTCAAGTTTTCGGCGAAAAGGCTCTGAACGCACATCTATACAAAATACAAATTGTGCGAGTGCCGGCTTTACATTTTCTGCCGCTACAGCAGGCTGTTGGGATGTAATCATCGTTTTTAATTGGTCTTCATATGTTTTTTCCCATGCTTCAAGCCAAAGGTTACTCCGCAGAACCGTATCAAAACGATATGCAAGGGATAAACGTGCCTTTATTTCTGTAGAGGATAACTGTGACCAAACATTGATTGGCAGGTTCCCCCATTCCGCCCAGGCTGAAATTAATGGTTTTAGATTTACTTTATCATTTCTTTTTTCTGGCAAGGGAAGATAGGGTTTAACTAAAGCCCATTCCATCGAAATTCGTACAGCTAAATAGTCAAGCAGCAGTGAACTTTCTTCTGCTGATTGCTGTGAGCGCCAAAGCATCATTCCCCCCCAGCCCGGCAAAGCAAGGAAATGTGCTTCAAAATAGTCTTGGATTTCCGAAAAAGGAATTTCGAGAATAAGCAAAACTTCCATTAAGGCAGCGTCTGCTTCTTCCGGCAGCTCACTTAGTTGTTTACGTACCTTACGGCTAAGTGCCGGGTCATGCTGGACTAGTTTCCGCCACGCATGATAGAAACCTTCTTCCCGGTTAGGCATCGACCAGACAGCCTGAGACTCATCCAAAAACAATTTACACCACTTGATAATATGGCGGTTAAGCTCGTGAGCTGTATTCACTCTTCCCAACTGTTCCAAGCGCTGGCTATAGGTTTTGACCGAATGTTTTTCGGTCAATTGGGATGCAAAACGGTTTAGTATTCTTGCCATGCTTTTTAACTCAGGTGCTTCCAAAGTACTTAAAGATGGTTGATTCTGTAAAAGTGCAGCCCGGCAAAACCGCTCTGCAACCTCACGCGGCAACTCCAAAGACTGTGAGTTTAGCCAATGTTGAAGCCCCTTTTCTAAAAAATCCCGATGAATCTCGCCTCGATCCTTTGCAGACTGAAATACGGAATCATTGGGGTAGATATCCACATCACAAGTATCTTTGAGCCAGCGTACAGTTTTTTCAAACGGTTTTCCCTCCAAGCCTACCCAAGGGTTGCGTGCTGCAAATGTGTTAATAGGCCCAAGCGGTGCAATGACGCTGCTAGCAGATTTCACCAAGTCATTAAGATCAAAATCAAGGGTATCAGGCTGTTTTTCCCAATGTAATGTTTTTACTAATGTTGTATTCATCTTAAATGACCTCCTCTAAAGAATGATTGTGTCAAATGCTTAGGATGACTTTCGACCAAATCATTTTGAGGTTCACCCAAGCGGACAAGCCAAAGATAAACAACAGTATAGGCAGTTGATGAACGATGACGAGCCAGCCATATACCTGCAGCACTTCCCGCCAATAAGATAATCAGGAGCAAAATGGCCGCTGATGCCGTTGGTTGAATTCCTTTCGGGATTGAATCTTGTAATACACCATAAAAAGCATCATGTACGAAACTGTATACAATTGCCGCACCTGCAACCAAAGAAAATCCTGCAATACGCCCGATACGTCCGGATCCAAAAGCCACTAGCTGGGTCCAGGCTAAAGAAACTGACCATCCTAACGTAAGAGCGCTTATCAATTGATAGCCCTCTCCAGGAGAAGACTTCCAAAGAACTAGTGCAACCAGGAGGCCTAAAATCCCGCCAGTGATTGTCCATAATGATGACGTTGGCTGTTGCGTCCCGGAGGTTGGCTCCTCATGATGATGAAGCGCAGAACCAGCCTGTAAAAACAGGGTTGATTTGAATAGACCATGTAAGACAGCGTGGATAATCGCTGCCAAATAAGCACCTAATGCGCATTGGATTAACATAAACCCCATCTGTGCAATTGTAGACCCGACCAGCTGCCGTTTATAATCAACGTGGACCAGCATAATTCCCGTCCCTATCAAGACTGAAACACTGGACAATAGAAGCAAAATAATTTGGGTTATATCTCCGCTAAAAAGCGGTGAAAATCGAGTCAAAATAATTCCGCCTGCATTCACTAATCCCGCATGCATTACCGCAGAGACAGGCGTTGGAACCACTACTGAATCTAACAGCCAGCGTTGGAAAGGCCATTGTGCTGCCGGAATCACGACAGCCAGGATTAGCATCAGGTTAATACAAGTCCTTTCCCATGAATCAAGCTGTGCAAGACTGCTTTTGGTAAGGACGAGTGACAGCTGCCAATGCCCCGTGGTTTGGGTGATCCAGATGACAGCTCCCAACAGGATAAGCCAGCCTAGCGCAAACAGACGGCCGGATTGCTTAGCTGCGTTTCTAGCAACACTCCACTCTTTTTTTAATCTTATAAGTAAAGTCAGTCCCAGGAGTGTAACTCCCCAGCAAACCAGTAGCAGGCGAAGGTCATTACTTAGCCAGACACCTGAATCAGCAGTAGTAGTAATAGTCATAAGAGCAAAATATTTTCGATAGGAACGATCACCGAGTAAGTAACGAACAGAAAACCGCTGCACGATAAAACCGATGGTAAGGACAAACAACGCCAGCAGCCATGATAAGGAATCGAGCCGCCAAGGGCCATAAATCATGGTCTCATTGTTCGTAACAAGGGAAAGCAGGGCAGCGATCGGGGGCAACAATGTGACACCGACGTGAAGCCGAACAAAAGACAGCGGAACCCTTGGGTATAACAGGAATAGCGCGCTAAGCACCGATATGGCAAGCAATCCAAAAAATATTTCTGGCAGAGAAATCAACATTTTACTTCCCCCCATCGATGTATGGAAGAAACCAACATTCCGAAAATATGACTTTGGCCAATTTCCTTCATTATGCTACATTCCTTTCTGTTTTATTTTTAAAAACAAAAAAACCGACAATTTTTTAAGCATAATGGTTAAAACCATTAAACTTTGAAAATTGTCGGTTTACTTTTAACGGGCCCAGTAAGGCCTTTTAATAGTCTACCTAATTTTGTAATTTACTTTTTTCCAATAAGAAAGTATATTTACAGTTGTCCTCTTTATTATAGATTACGTTTTCATATAGTCAATAGAAAGTTATTAACCTCATGCTAAGGTAATCTATTTATTTAGAGAAATCAATTAAAGAATTAATTTATAGTAGTAATGTTACTATTTATCAAACATTCTGTCAAGTTAAAATTTGTTCCAAACTTACTCATTGTGAATTTCAAGGAACGAGAACCTCATTTCCACTCTATCGTTTAGCAGCACCCATTCAAGGAAAAAAAGGGCTTCTTCGCTCCATACAAACCACCCAAGCCAACGGAGTTCCAGTCAAAATGGTCTTCGTTCGTAACCGTAATAAAAAGAGCGAGTGGCTAGCTATTTTGAGTACAGACTGTACGTTAAATGACCAAGAAATTATCAAAATATACGGCATGAGATGGGACATTGAAGTCTTTTTCAAGACAACGAAATCCTTATTAAAACTCCAAAAGGAGTTTCAAGGTCGTTCCTATGATTCCTTAATTAGTCATACAACGATTGTCTTTTCACGATACATTGTACTGTCATGGCAAAACCGATGTAGCAGGGACGAAAGAACACTAGGTGGTATGTTTTATGAACTTTGTGATGAAATCAGTGACCTCGATTGGGCTACTGCGCTTCAGCAATTAATCGAGCTTCTTGAAGATACCCTTAAAGAGAGTAACAAGAAAATTCAAAAGTTAATCAAAAATCAACTACAACAATGGATCGCTGGCTTACCCAACTATATCAAGGCATAC
>NZ_JAGGQX010000033.1:0-54075 GCF_018613095.1 Bacillus sp. ISL-75 | reverse complement strand
CGTAGAGGGGTTCTACGTTACCTAAAACGTCCGAAAATTTTCAGTACAGTCACGTAGAGCTACCAGGTGACGAAAATGTGATTGAATCTCTGATCGCCTGACCTAAAAATAAAAAAACAACCCCTAAAAAGACGGGATTGTTCTAGAAAACGCTTTCAATTTATTGATGTGTTTCGATTAACTGGTCTCCTCTTTTCGCTGCAACCATTAGACTCATAATCAAAAGCATAGAGAACGATCCAACAAATAGGCCTGCAATAAATATAAACATAGTATTACCTCCTAGAGTGTGTTTCATAATTCGTAGTAAGGTGATCGATCATATTCGGTAACTGGCTAGCATAGTTATGACAACCTTAGCCCCTCTAGTTTTGCGACACCATCTTTCAATGGGAGTGCCCTTTCGTACGAACTAAGTGTTTATTTTCATATTATACCATCTATTACTAGGATTAAATAGCCCTATAAACCTATTTAATATGAAAATAAAGTGACGCAACGACAGTCTATCATCCATTTGCACTTCACCACATTTATTGTCGAAATATTTTTTCAATTTTCGCACATTTCTACGTTTTTCCCTAACAGTTTTTGGGTATCATAAGGGAAACAATCTGAAAATTTAACACCCCTTAGTAGGGGAAGGCCTATTTGAGATCTCAACTATTGAAAGCGTTATCAATAAAACTCAAAAACCATAAATGTTTATCTATGTCGATCATAGGAGTGGATTTCATGGACAAGCAGGGGAATCTATTAATTGGATTAATTTGGGGTACATCACTAAGTGTTCCGTTATGGATTGCGTTTTTCGGTTGGATCAAAGTAATCACTCATTTTATTTTCTAATAGGCTGGACCGGCAACAGTATCATCTAAAAAAAGCGTAAAAATCCTTATCTCATAAGGGTTTTACGCTTTTTTTTTTGATAAAAATCGATTCACTATCCCATAAATCACAATTCCCACTATCGCTCCCGCACTATCAATGAAAACATCTTTTACATGAGCCCCTCTGCCCGCTACAAATAACTGGTGGAATTCATCAGAGATCGCAAAAAGGACACAGATCCCAATAACGATCAAAAGGCGTTTAATTCCTATGACCCGATTAACTCCTAACGCAATCTGCACCCATATTGCAAGTACCAGGTAAATAAAGAAATGCGCATTTTTTCTTACGATATGATTCAAACTGTCCAAGTTTAATTCCGTTTCAGGAGTAATCTTCTCCACGGTTTCTACAACTTTCTCCGTTACCCCTATACTAAGCTTGTCAGAATTCTGAGCTGGCTGAGCTGAAAGATTAAATATGAGTAGCATCCAAATGACTACCATTAGCCATGGTAAAAGGTACATGAGTTTTCGATATTTTAACATGACTCTCGCTTCATCTCCATTTGCAACTCTGACTATCCAAAATATATAACCTCCATTCTACCATTTTTTCAGAGAATATAAAATTATAGTAAAATTTTTAAGCGACACTTATTTCCGTGATTTTTTTAAAATAATAATTAATTCTAAATAAATCCAATAACTAATAATAATTTGTTAATTTGAATTTTACAAATTATTAAAAAATTACCTTGTAATCTCTCGACAAAATTGTTATTATAACGTACATGTAAAATTAA
Source organism: Bacillus sp. ISL-75 (assembly GCF_018613095.1). Taxonomy (NCBI): domain Bacteria; kingdom Bacillati; phylum Bacillota; class Bacilli; order Caryophanales; family Bacillaceae; genus Bacillus; species Bacillus sp. ISL-75. The sequence goes on along the minus strand of NZ_JAGGQX010000033.1, from coordinate 52,439 downwards.
AATTATTTAACAATACTATTATTAAGACAATAGTACTATTTGAATATCAAACAGGAGGTACACTAAATGAGCAGAAAATTCATTAAATTATTATTAATTATACTCCCTATTATTTCTCAGTTAGCCGTTTTACCTTTCGTAAATCGAATTGACCCTGTTGTTTTAGGATTACCATTCCTTCAATTTTGGCTCTTTTTATGGATCGTATTAACACCTTTATGTACGTTTGGGATTTATCAACTCGACAAATCAGAAGGGAGTCTTGACTAATGCAGGGAAATCTAACAGCTTTGTTAATCACAGTATTCATTGTCTTGACCGTTGTTTTGATTGGATTTATAGCAGGGAGAAATAAATCTTCACGAAGCTCAGTAGAGGAATGGTCTGTTGGCGGCAGACGCTTTGGCGGATTGCTGGTTTGGTTTTTAGTAGGCGCTGATTTATATACAGCATATACATTTTTAGGATTAACAAGTACATCCTACGCAGCGGGAAGTCTTGCATTCTTTGCTATCCCTTACTGTATTTTAGCCTATTTTGTTTCTTACTTTTACCTTCCTAAACTCTGGAAAGTAGCGAATCAATTTAAGCTAACCACACTGGCCGATTATGCGCGGGAGCGTTTTGGCAGTAAACTTCTTTCTTCTATTATTGCGATTGTCGGCGTATTGATGCTTATCCCGTATATTGATTTGCAGTTAGCCGGGATTCAAGATACGCTTCAAGTAGCTGGAACAGGTTATATTAATGTGAAGGTAGTCGTCATTACTTCATTCCTTCTTGTGGCACTTTTTACATTCTTTAGCGGAATCAAAGGCCCTACTTATACAGCAATCATTAAAGATGTTCTCGTATGGGCGATTATGTTATTCCTTGTGGTTTCTCTGCCGATTATCCATTTTGGCGGCTGGAGCCCGATGATTGATACACTTGTGAAGGAATCACCGCAATTGCTGACGATTCCAACCGACGGCCCCAAAGGCATTCCATGGTTCATGACAGCATCTGTAGTCTCGGCCTTGGCATTATTTATGTGGGCTCATGGAGCAACAGGAGTATTCACAGCGAAAAGTGCGGATGCCATTCGAAAAAATGCGATGTTCTTGCCTTTATATAATATAGTCTTAATTCTGGTCATTTTTCTTGGCTTTGTTGCTTACCATGTGTTACCTGCCGGAAGCAATCCGCGTTTTGCCTTTTTAAATCTAATTCAAGTTTCATACGGCGGTGTTGGACAAGGGTTAGCTTATTCAACGATTGCCTTAGCATCTTTAATTCCATGCTCAATTATGGCCATCGGTGCTTCCAATTTATTTGCAAACAACATTTATCGTGATTTAATCAATCCCAACGTAAAAGGGGCTAAATTAACTCTCGTCACTCGTTCCATGGTGTTTGTTGTCATTGGTCTTGCTTTATTATTTGGACTGTTATTCCCTACAGCACTAGTATCTTTGCAGCTTTTAGGTGTTTCAGGAATGGTTCAAATATTCCCTGCGATTGTTGTCAGCTTATTCTGGAAAAATCAAACGAAAGAGGCAACAATCATTGGATTGATTGTGGGATTGGCAACAACCTTTACCGTATATGGAACAAACAGCTCACATGGAATTTATGAAGGGTTCTGGGGTTTATCAGCAAACTTTTTATCCATTATTATTTTGAATCCTTTTTTCACAGCAAAAGCGAAACATCAAACAAATTCTGTAAAAGAGTATCTGTTTAATTCTTCCAATCCTACACAAACAAAACATAGAAAAGAAGCATAATAGGTTCTTTTTAGTTTGGAGAAATGCATAGAAAATGCCCTGGGAGAGATAGTCTCACCAGGGCATTTTTATCGATTATGAACTTTGATTCGAATTACGCTGTTACTGCTGAAAAGTTCTTCGCAACTTCTGCAACTTTTGCTAGACCTTCAGCAATAATAGTTTCAGCTTGTGCTGGCATCGCGTTATGACCTTCGATAATTACTTCATCAACGATTTCCATACCGAATACGCCGCCAAATACATTTTTTATATACGTTGCTGCCATTTCCATTGGTGCAGTTTCAGGCGTTGAGTAAATGCCTCCGCGAGCACTTAGGATAACGGCTTTTTTGTCAGTCATTAAGCTGATTAATTGACCAGTTTCACTGTATTTAAATGCGAAACCAGCTGCGTATACATAGTCAATAAACGTTTGTAATTTAGCAGGGATCGTTAAATTCCAAAGCGGGAAGGCAAAAACCACTACGTCCGCGGCAGTTAAGGCATCCATTGCTTTTTGTTTAGCAGCTAAAATACGTTGTTCGACATCTGTCATCTCTTCGCCTGATTGTAATTTACCGAACGCGTTGAATAAATCTTGACCAAAGTAAGGCATATCTTCAGCAAAAACATCATAAGTCGTTACATTGACGCCTTCTAAGTTCTCCATGAAAGTTTCATACATTTTACTAGAAACAGCTTCAGAAGCTGGACGGTTGTTTGCTTTCACTACTAATACATTCATCTATTTAAACTCTCCTTAAGAATTGTATTTATTTTTATCTCGAATTCATAATATATTAAATACGAGTTTTCGGCAAACCAAAGATACTGACAAAGTAGGGTGATTTTTCCATTTACTGTTTTTTGAAAAAAAACTAACAGATTCATGGGTTGATTCATTAACATCGTTACCGTTGTCTTCTTTTTTCTGTGGTCATGGTAACGATTAGTTTCTATTCGTTCCTGCTGACTCCGTTTTTCCTTGGTCACGGCACGATTCGCTTCTTCCCCATCTCGAACATATTTACAGATAATTAAAAGAATTAATCGTTTATTTACAATTCTTTACACTCACTTAATTAACATCGCAATAGTAGTAACCTATAATCATAGATGGAGATGAAAATCCACTACGTACTTTTTTCTTAGGTATACAGCCATATAAGAGGAGGAAATTTTAAATGCTACAAAATATTGGGATTCCTGGTTTGATTCTTATTCTTGTAATCGCCTTAATCATTTTCGGCCCTTCAAAATTACCGGAATTAGGCCGCGCGGTTGGCTCCACATTAAAGGAATTCAAAAATTCAACAAGAGATTTAGTTTCCGATGAAGAGCCGGCAAAAGCACAGCCCAAAAAGGAGGAAAAAGCCATTTAATCCAATCATTTTTTAGGAAGATGTAAGGAGGCTTGCATCTTCTTTTTCATAAGGAGGACCCGATGAAAAACAACGATATGGCCCTGATTGGTCATTTTGAAGAATTACGTAAACGTCTCATTTTCGTACTAGGAACTTTTATCCTGTTCTTCATTGTATCCTTTATCTATGTACAGGACATTTATCACTGGCTAGTGAAGGACTTAGAAGTGAAGCTGGCCATATTAGGACCGAGCGACATTTTATGGGTCTATATGATCCTATCAAGTGTCGTGGCCATTGCAGGAACCATCCCAATGGCCGCCTATCAAACTTGGCTGTTTGTCCGTCCCGCATTGAAAGAAACGGAACGTAAAGCAACGCTGGCTTATATTCCAGCACTATTCCTTCTATTTATTATCGGAATTTGCTTTGGTTATTTTGTCATTTTTCCAACGGTATTTCAATTCCTCCTCTCGATGTCAGAGGAAATGTTTATGACCTTTTTTACAACAGAAAAGTACTTTATGTTTTTAATTCATATGACGCTTCCATTTGGATTTTTATTTGAACTTCCAGTGATTATCATGTTCCTAACAAGTGTCGGAGTGCTGAACCCATATAGATTGCAAAAGATTCGAAAATACGCTTATTTTATACTAATATTAATCGCAATCTTCATCACCCCGCCGGATTTTCTATCAGACATATTGGTAATCATCCCCCTGATTTTCCTATATGAATGCAGCGTTCTATTATCAAAGGTCGTGTATCGGCGAAAACTACAAATGAATCTAGCTGCGTAAATGATAAAGAAGTCTTAGTCTAAATGCTAAGACTTCTTTTTTTTATGAAATGGTCCATCAACGAGCCATCCAATATAAGTCAAAAAGAAAAGATGTAAACCAGACACAGGGCCGGTTTACATCTTTTTATAGATTCATATAAAGGTTAAATCTTCAGACCGTGGCGCTCAAATGCTGCGGCTTCTAGAATCGACATTCCTTGACTCTCGGCAAACTGGGCAACCTTGCTAGAAACCTGTGGTGCAAAATTTTTCGAAGGAGCAGCGTAAGACATTTCCCTTGCACGGGCAGAGTTACTACGTGCAAATGGACCCCAGATCGCAAAGGTTTTGCCTGGGCTTTGAATATTAACAAACAGCGTGTTTCCGTCAGGCGAGAAGGTAGGCCCTGTCATTTCAGATCCATTGAGACGATTGTGAGCAAAAGGATAGATTTTGCCTTCAGGTGTAATTCCCATAAGTCGATCGTCACCTGCTCCATCTTCCACAAACCAAAGGTCGCCCCATGGAGTCATAGCAATGTTATCCGGAGATTCCATGTCTTTTGCATCTGTTGCCTCATAGAAAAGTTCCAAGGTATTGGTGCCTGGAATGTAGCGGTAAATGCGTCCAAGATTTTTTTCGCCGGCAGAGCTGTCATCGAACCAAAAGACACCCGCTTGGAAGAACGCTCCCTCTAATTTTTTGAATTCAATACAGCCTTGTGCCTTGGCATCCTCGCGGCATAAATGAGGATCTAGTTCCTTCCAGACAATCTTAAAGGTTTGTCCTGTTTTAAATGTGCTTGCTGATGGGCCAGCTACCTCTTCAATCGCCGCCGCATAAAGCTTGCCGCCTTTTTGCAGGGCACCCGGCTGTTGGGTGGTATCATTTGGGATAAAACGATAGAAATAACTTGGAGTTGCATCCTCAGTCAAATAAACATATCCTGTCGCCGGATCAATCGCACAGGCTTCGTGAGAAAAGCGTCCCATTTCCTTAATTGGAGTTCTGGACATTTCATTCTCAGGCTGCTGCGGGTCCACTTCGAATACATATCCGTGCGTCGTCGTACGTGTTTCTTCACAAGTCAGCCACGTACCCCAAGGTGTCGCTCCTCCTGCACAATTTCGAATGGTACCGGAAGAGGTTACATATTCTTTGATGACGTTCCGATTTGGGCTAATAACTAGCGCAGTTGTCCCCCCTGCAGCTGCGGCATCATAAGGCTTGGTTCCAATCACCGGATTTGCTGCACCTGGACTCAATTCATGATTACGAACAAGAATGGTTGTATTGTTAGGTCCTTCAAAAGCTGCCATTCCATCAAAGGCGCCAGGGATTTTTCCGCCGTTTGTCAGCTGACCGCCCTCTTCGGAAATAATCTTATAATGAAATCCCTTTGGAAGATCGAGAATTCCATTCGGATCCTGAACCAAAGGACCGTACCCGCCAAAACCGCTGGTTGGATTATTCGCAGTATCCGCAAATGCTTTTGAACCTAGTGTTAACACTCCGGTTGATCCAAGCGTAATTGCAAGTGTGCTCATTCCTCCCGCTTTTAAGAAATCTCGTCGATTCATGCCATCTTTAGATACTTGATTTTCCATAATTTAAATATTCCTCCTCATAAATGCCTTTTCTATCTATTTATAGTTTAACTAGCAATCCTTAAGGATTAATGGAAATTTTGTAAGGATTAAGTAAATAAGTTTAAAGAAATGTAAACATACTCCGAAGAGGCTAAATGAATGAGGCTGTTATATGGACGAGTGAATCATTACAAATATGATCCACAATTAGAGGTAAATCCTTTCAATCGGTTCCCATTTCATATCTTAAAATTTTAGAGAATGAACGGTGTCGTAAAAGTCGTTTCTAAATATACGAAGTATTGATCGTATTTCAAATAAAAACTGGATCGCGATTTAATCGATCCAGTACATTTATTTATATGGGTTTTTCTTATAATTCTCCTTCATCCTTGATTTTCCATATAATATAACGAATGATGTTAAGTATTTTACTACAAGGACAATCTATATCTGTCCCTAGTATCGGCCCCACCTACGCCAGATACGCTGACGGCCACGCATGCCATCCAACCCATTATTAATTATAATAGAAAACGCTTACATTTTCAAATTTAAATTGAATTTTCAGAAAAATTTTCTTATAGTTATAAATTTACTGTTCATTTTAATGGGCAAAATCCTCCCTTTATCTTCTCTGGTAAAACGAATTCTTGTCCAAAAAAAGAATCAGTTCATTTAAAATCGGGTATATATGACGTTTGCTTTCACATCATGCACAACCAAAACCTTGTAATTTTTATGTGCCACAACGGTTCTATTTCCTTCAAACTCCCAATCTGTCTTATTTTCGATTATATTCACAATGACGGAATTTTCATTGACTTTCTCAACGATCCCTTTAATTCCATTCTTAAAAAGAATATGATCTCCCATTTCTGCTATTTCTTTTGCTTTGAATATCATTTTTCCCCTCCACAGAAAAAAACAGTTAGCCTATTACTTTTTCTTTCTTACATGATTTCCTTATGAACTCTTTTCTCTCATAGTTTAATGTATGTCTATTTGTAATTTTTTCTTAAATAATGTTAAAAGAGTCACCTTTCTTTTCTTCCATTTTAGTTGCCACACACATAATGGCGCCATCCCTATTTCTCTTGTAAACCGCGAATTAATATCACTGTATGCAACCTATCTGACTCCTTACCCAACATACTTAATCATTGCGACTTCATCACAGCAATTAAACTTAGGACAATTCATACAATCCAACCACACTTTTTCAGGCAAAGTCTCCTTTGCTACGATCTTAAAACCACACTTTTTGAAAAACTCTGTTTCGTATGTGAAAGACATTACACGGCTAATTCCAAGTTTCGGTGCATCACTTATTATACGATTAACTAATTTGCGACCAATACCTTTTCCTGCATAATTGGGGGAAACAACCAAAGATCGTATCTCTGCCAGGTCCTGTCCTATAACATGTAATCCTGCAACCCCTAGTATATTATTATCCTCTTTCATAACATACAAACATTGTAAATGTTGATAGAGTGATAAATACGTACGAGGCAATACGATTCCTTTTTCAGCATAAATTTGGATTAAATTATAAATATCTTTAACATCACTTGTCACTGCATGATAAATATCCATTTTGTATCTCCTTTTGCAATAATTATTTATAAATATACAATAATACGTATTTTTATTCAATGATTATCAGGCATAAAAAATTTTTTTAACCCCTTAAGTAAAAAATAGCTTGGATCAACCTCTAAACATTGGCCAGCGAATTTGGCGTTGAATGACCTTGTTCTCTATTTTGATATTTTTCATAATATTGCCAACATTATTAATAAAAAAAGATTCAGAAAATTAAAGTCACCTATTTCTTTTCTACGTATCATTGGTCATGAATAACTGTGGGATATGATTCACCGCTATGCTAATATAGGGAATAATAAAGAGGGTTTAAAGGAGGGTCACAATGGAAGTCACCAAAAAAGGAACGACCATTCAATCATTACAAATCGGAATGGGTATCCTAGATTTAATGGCCAAACAAGGAAGGCCATTAAAATTTACCGATATTCAAGATCTAACACAGATTACAAAAAGTAATCTTTATAAATACTTAAATACCTTTACACAATTAGGAATCCTTTATCGGGATAAAGCTTCCGGATCCTATGTCCTGGGAAGTAAGTTAATTGAGTACGGAATGGCAGCAGTCGATCACGAAAACGTTATCGATCGGATCACCCCTTACTTACAAGAGCTGAACGAAAAAAGTTCAAGCACTGTCCTTTATTCCAGTTGGACCCATAATGGTCCAATGATCGTTAAAGATATTAACACCAATCGTGGGTATAATATTGGAGCTCAGATCGGAACCTTACTTCCCATTTATTCCTCAGCCGGGAAAGTATTTATGGCCTTCATGGATGAGCAAACGATTCGTGAGTGGAAAGCGAGGGAATTGCTACAAAGTCCTCCAGACAAGGTTAGCCAACTGGAAGTAGAACGCAGATTGATTCAGGAGAAAGAAATTGCTTTTGCAAGGGAGCCGCTGGTATCATCCGTGTCCTCCGTTTCGTTCCCAGTCTTTAACTTTAAAAAGAAACTCCTTGGAGCTGTAACGATTGTAGGTTTTTCCGAATTAATCCCCAGTAATGAAGAAGAGGAACTAAGTCAATTTTTCATCCAAACCAGCAAAGAAATATCCCGTAGTTTCGGATTTTTATCACGTGAGGAATAGGTATAAATAGGAATACGTCAAAAAACCAAAAGCGGGATAATCCCCGCTTTTTTTGTGTGTATTTAACCATTATAAGAATGCCGAATTTACTAAAAACTATAAATATTATAATTTTTCTATTGAAAATAAAGAAATTGACCTTTATAATCTCTAATTAGATAACATTATTCACTATATCTATAATTAGTATGATGCTTACGAGCTTAATTGCATTACCGTAAGCGCTGTCATTAAGTTTGAAATGAAAAAAGGGGGAGAAAATTTGGCAACAATTAATTCGACAGAAATTATTGCTAACAGTAAATTTAACCGTTTTCATCTAGGCTTACTACTATGGAGCTTCTTCATCATATCGTTCGACGGGTATGATCTAGTCGTCTATGGAACCGTCGTCCCAACTTTAATAGAGAAATGGAACCTTTCCCCTGTTGAAGCAGGAGCCATCGGAACCTATGGATTATTTGGGATGATGTTCGGTGCCATCCTTTTCGGAACACTCGCAGACCGGATTGGAAGAAAAAATGTAATTGCAATTACCTTAGTGTTGTTTAGCTTCTTTACCTTCTTATGCGGCTTTGCAGAAACACCCACTGTTTTCTCAACCTTTCGCTTTTTAGCAGGATTAGGACTGGGAGGAATCATGCCAAATGTCATCGCATTATTGACAGATTATGCCCCTAAAACCATGAGAAGTATGATAGTTTCCATCGTATTATGCGGCTATTCGATTGGGGGAATCCTTGCTCCGTTATTAGGAATCTTTTTAATGCCTAAGTTCGGCTGGGAATCGATCTTTTGGTTTGCAGGTCTGCCTCTATTACTGGTGCCTTTTATGTATAAGCAACTACCTGAAACAGCAAGCTACCTGATACGGACAGGCAAAAAGGAAAAATTGATCTCTGCACTTACTAAGGTAAGCCCCGGATCAAAATTTAATAAACATGATGAAATCGTAGAAATAAAATTAGAAGAAACAAAAGTTCCTATTATTGGATTATTTAAAGAAAAAAGAGCATTAAGTACCGTTATGTTTTGGATCGCCTTTTTCAGTTGTTTATTGATGGTTTACGGTTTAAATACTTGGCTTCCTAAGTTGATGATTGAAGCAGGATATGGACTTAATTCCAGCCTAACCTTCCTCATTACCCTTCAAGGTGGTGCCATTATCGGAACGCTTATCATTGGACGACTTTGTGATAAATACGGCTCCAAAAAAATGCTCATTCCGATGTATGCATCAGGGGCAGTGGCGTTGACATTGCTCGGATTTGGCGGAAGTTCATTTTTGATCTATCTCTTAGTAGCCATTGCAGGTGCTGCGACCATCGGTGCCCAAAATATAGTCCAGGCCTATGTGTCACAATACTATCCTCCAAATATAAGATCCACAGCATTAGGGATGGCTTCCGGCATCGGAAGAATGGGTGGTATGCTCGGACCACTTTTAGGCGGATTCCTGTTATCTGTTTCGTTACCGATTCACTTAAATTTCATTGCCTTTGCCATCCCTGGTTTAATAGCAGCAGCGGCCCTAGCTATCATACCTGTTAGACATGCGTTTTCTAATGAAAATGATACCAAAAATGAGTCGATTACAACCCATGTGAGTTAATATCAGGAGGCTCGGTTTTTCCTTTTAAAACATGTCTGGAGCCATATGATAAAGCCTTTCAATGCTTAATTAATCAATGAGTATCCCCATAGCTAAAGCTAGGGGTTTCGAAAGAATAGGCTTTAAAGCCGCATTGTCTTTACGAGGGCTACCACAAGTCCCGCTACTACATCAGACCGAGGCCTTCAGCTTTGCCTTTCTTTTCTTTATGATGATTATTTTTCGTGGGGATTGGAGGAACTGTTTTCTCTCCAGTCCTTCGAAGACATCATTGGTATGTTTACGGACAATATTAAAAGCTCCATTCACATCGGCATGGATCAATATCTTAGAACCTTTGATTTTGTAAAAAGCTCGACTGCTTCTATACCCGCTAAAATTAGTTTGGTGCTCTTCCCCGTAAATTGGAATCGGGTCATGATTCAAGAAACTAGATTTAGAGGTATAGCTTTCTTCTCGGACAATGACTTGAATTCCATGTCGTTCTGCTTTGTATCGAATCATTCCAATGAAAGTGGCATATGGGATTTGTATGAAGGTTTGTTTACTAGTCCTTTGCATATCAACCTCCATCTTCCAACCTTCATTTTTACCTATGATGATTGTATCAATGGTTCTTTCTTGAGCAATCTAGACCACTTTTGCACTAGCCTTATGTAAAAAATCCATGACTCGATTGTTTCTTTTTCGGTCTAATGAAATTAATCTTGTGCTGTTAAACTTCCCTTCCTTTGGTCCTTTTCCATTTCGAAGGATACTCATGTATTTGGCTCTTAATTTGTTATAGTATTGATTGATCGATTTTAACCATTTGCCCTTGATAAGCAGAGGCTTTAGCCCCGTGTTATCGATGATAGTTGCCAGGTTATCTACGCCCAGATCAATACCCATAACTCGTTTCGGCTCAAAAAGCCATTCATCTAATTGTTTTTCTGATCGTTTGATCTTTTTTCATCTTCACTTTTAAAAACGACTTCCATTACATACCGCCCATAGGACGGGACAATCCGCACTTGTTGTAGTTTACCATCTATATGTGCGATTTTCCCTAGTTTTAATGTAAGAGGAGTTCCTGGTAATGAAAGAACATTTCCATTTTTAATTTTGGTAATTTGATTGGTTAAATAAGAAGTCGTACGTCCATTCTTCGGTTTATACTTAGGAATCTTTGGCTTTCCTGAAAAGCTAGTAGGCATGGTTTTATATTTCTTAGAGGCTTCGAAGAAACTTTTCCAATCATCATATACCTTTTTCATGGTTTGTTGATTGGACTGTGAGGGCATAGAAAGGTAATCGGTTTGTTTCATCACTTTAAACAGTGCTTCTACAAAGTTATAGGGAAGGAATGCTTTTTCTGGATGGGGCATTTCAAATAACTTCTGTTTTGGCTCCAAAACGTGACCATTATTATCAATTTTTTTAGGCTTAGATTTGGCTCTCTCAAAACTTTTTAGACGAATTTTATTCATTTCAGGTAAATGGACTTGAATATCTGTAAGAACTTGAAGTTGATTTTCATTTCTTGTTTCTTTTTTTAAAGCAGTGTAAACCTGTCTAATATAGTAGTTGGTGATATTGTACAAGTTTTTCGGTTTAAAACAGAGTGAGTCACAGTAGTCGAACAATTCATGTTCCGGATGAATTTGAATTTTATAGGATCGATACATATCATTCCCCCCCTCTCCAAAAGGAACAAGTGTTCTATGTGTATATTCTTATTATAACAAAGAATTTCAAAGAATGTATAGTAAAACTACTTGCATTATCCTAAAAAAACGAAAAAAAACAGCTTATATCCCCATATCTAAAGCTAGGGGTTTTACGCTGCTTTTTTAAATAAATGAGGTCTTTAAAGCCCTTATCATAAAGGAATGCAGAAAAGGTATTTTTTAATATTGAGTAATCCAAAGGAAAAATCAGTAGTATCTGTCTGTCACCAATTTTGAGTCAATTACGAGTTACTTTTTGATACAAATGAAAGTAATTGTTTATTAAAAAAGGGTAGATCGTTAGAAGATCAATAGACAACTAACGACTTGCCCTTTATTAAGTGTGATTCGTTAATATTCTAGATTGTGAATGAGGGCTGACTGTTCAGTTAGGCACTGGAGAGTTAGTCTCATTTTCAACCTTCTATTCTTCATTAGTACGCAAATATCTTAAGCTGCTTCCTGTTGGAAACAAGGATCATTGAAGTATACAACTTCAGAAAGAATTTTACAGCCCTTCATGTATTTGAGAGCCTCTCTTGCTGCTTCTTCTGTTTCAAATTCAAACATGGAAATATTTGAATCTAAATAACGAGTGATAATCCACATAATTTTCCTCCTATGTTTTATAAATCATTTCTGTCCTACCGACAGACGTCTAAAATTTGGCTAAATATACATAAGCTATGTTTAACCTCAAGGATGATTTAGCATGATGAAATCCGCACTCTAGGATTTAAAGAAGTAATTATTCATTTCCCAAACCAATGATAATGCAAAAATGGAAATAAATAAAATGCAATATAGTTATAGTTACAAATAAAAAATTTTTATATGGTAAAATTTTGGAAGAGGAAAAGTGGATTACCGGGATTGGAAATACTGAAGGTCCTTTAGTCAGAAAAACCTAACGAAGGCCCAGCTTTTGTGACTCTATAACCTTGGTCTGAGGCGGTTGCAATCCCTTCTCAGGATGTATAGATTAGTAAACTCCTGAAATAGGACCAGCTCTTACATTGGGAGCTGGTCTTTTTTTAAAAAAACTCATTTTGAACTGTTACGGAGAACCTTATCATAAGTAACTGCGAAAAATGAAATGATAACTTGGTTTTATTTTTGTTATTTTGCACACGAAAAGGGAACCAGATGGTTTAACAGCCTGTTTACTAAATATAACCAAAGAAACAAATTTTTACTTTCAGAATAACAGGTGGTACCACCTGTCTGGATACAGTCTCAAGAGTATGCAAAGACAAATATAGATCATGTAACATACCTCAAACTACAGCTATTTAGCATTTTGTAAAAGAATTATCTTTGAAAAACTAAATTTCCACCCATATAAGTTTCTTTAACTAGAATAGTATCAATCTTGTCGATACTAATTTCAAATATGTCCTGGTCAAGCACAATAAAATCAGCATAATTGCCTAGAGCAAGCTGTCCAACATGAGGGATCCGTGTGATCTCTTGTGCTGCTTTTGTGTAAAGCATGATGGCGGTTGATACATCTATTCTTTGCTCTTGTCCAGTATCAGAACCATCATAGGCCAAGCGTGTAACAGCAGACTTTATCCCAACAAATGGATTTACAGGATCAGCCCAAGCGGTCGCAGGGGCATCGGAAGAAAACGCCACTTTTATACCTGCTTGGAGCATAGATAGAATAGGGTAGGTTTGTTTTGTACGCTCAGATCCAAGGTTTTTATGGTAGCTCTCAATTTCCGCAAATACAAAAATGGGCTGAGTAACAAAGGCAATACCTGTTTCTGCAGCACGTTGGATGGCTCGAGGTGAAGGCATTGCCGCATGCTCAATCCGAATAGACGGACCATTTGTAAGCCAGCCTTTTTTGCCATAGAAAGTGTCAATGATTAAGTCAATCGCCTGCTCGCCCATCGCATGGACAACTAATTGAATATGGTTCTGTTCAGCTGCTTCTGCAGCAGCTAATAACTCTTCCTTAGATGTCGTTTGAATACCGTAATTTTCTTCTTCCCCTAAGAATGGTGGATTGACCCATGCTGTTTTTCCAGAGACGCTTCCGTCTGAGAATAACTTGATACCGCCAATGTGAATTTGATTTTCGTTGTTCATGTTATCTGACCTCAATAAAGGTTGTTTCTTTAAATCTTCCCATAGATAATATAGAACAGTACGTTGTTTTAGTCCTTTTTTGACCGCTGATTTATACATGTCCATGTAATCAGTTGGCAGGATTCTACTTGAAAGGTCTGTAATGGCTGTGATTCCATGTGAAAGTAGAAAAGGACTTAATTCGGCAAGTGATGCCGCGTTTTCTTCAAGAGATTTAGCTGGCATAATGTGATGGACGAGATCTTTCGCATTTTCTCGTAATATTCCTGTTGGTTCACCATTTGAATCACGATCAATCTTTCCGCCTTGTGGATCAGGTGTATCTTTCGTAATGCCTGCTAGATCCAATGCTTTGCTGTTTACAACTGCAATGTGGGTACAGGTCCGGCTAATGAAAATCGGAATGTCAGCTGTGGCTTCATCTAAATCCCAGCGTGTTGGCGCTCTTCCTTCCGACAATTTCCCTTCATCATACCCCCAGCCTTCAATCCATTTACCTACTTCATCGGATTTACATAAATTCCGAATTTGTTCAATTAAATCAGCTATTGAATGGACAAGTGGAGGGGTGCAGGCAATTTGGGTTGATACATTTGCAAGCCACAATGGGTGTAAGTGGGCATCGATAAGACCTGGAAGCACCCTGTGGCCTTTAAGATCCACACAATCTCCAATTATATTTTCTAAATCTGATTGCTCACCAATCCACATGATCCTGCCGTCACGCACAATCATGGTGCTTGCATATGGTTGTTCTGGATTAGAGGTGAAAATTTTCCCATTAATAAAAGTCTGTACTGAATGTTTTTGGATTGCCATTTGACTTTTTCCACCCCTCAATTTTCTGGTTTTGGAAAGTGATAAGCATATAAGAAGTAGAGGAAATCATCAAAAGGAAGGGACGACTCACCCTCGAGCTCACCATTTCCGGAAACACTTGTTTTGATGGAGTTTCCCCATACTTGAAGGCTGTCGTTATTTGGATTGTAAAAGTAAACGCGAATGCAGCCTTTTGGGTCATGGCAAACTCTTTGAATAAGTACTGCATGGGCCCCAAGCACTTGACCAGATTGGTTGTAAATGGTAATCCCAGCAGGCTGGGGAAGACCTTGATTGACATTTGGATTACTAGAAGGGTGATAATGCCGATAGAATCGGGCTGTAAAGTCAGCATCACTATAAATATCTGAAAACTCGGTCCAAATTCCTTTTATATGAAAAGAAGGGTTGATCCATCTATGGGGATCCTGCCCACGTCCATTCGCAGCCTTTAACATTTCAAAGTAGATTGAATCAAGGTGAGGGATTAAGAGTAGTGAGACGGTGTCAATATTGTCCTCATCGTCCAATGAAACATGAGGAAGGGTATCGGAAGATATGGGTCTTCCCTCAAAATTAATGGTGATCTTACCATGTTCAAGAAAATGATTAAATAATTTGAGCAGCAAAACAGGTTCCTTTTGTGACCAATAACTGAGTGCTCTAGTTGATTGGCATGTTGGGTTAAACCCTTGGCCAATCCCTAGGGGCTGCCCTAAAACGCTTATCATTCCTGAGACTATAAGAGAACGAATTGCGGATGTATCTAATATTTTATGAACGTCTATAAGCCTATTCTTAATGTTATTATGAATGGGAACCTCTATAAGTCTCTTCATTTCAATTATAAATTCGCTCGTAAATACATCTCGCTGCAGAAGGTGTATCAAACCGTAAATGCTTCTCCTAGTATTCATCGTAACGGCCGAAGAGATTAAAGAAGAAACAAAAGGCAGATTCGAGCGAAGGTTTTCCCTGGCTGTTTCGTCCACGCCCAGCAGGCTCTGCGCCAAGTCCGACTTTTCTTTATTAATAAATTTTAAAAATAATACATGGAAGGGTGAAACAAGACCGGTATGCTTCATGGATTCTCGCAGCTGCTTGGCTTCCTTGATTAGTAATAAATCATTACTGGCCTTCAGTTTATTTTCATAACTTTCCCTAGCAGCGGCTGCCAAATCCGATGGTAAATAGACCGCATTTTCGTATTTCATCAAGCTTGAATCCAAAACTTTCTGGCCGTCGGCTAATCTTCTTGCATTCGCAATCAATTTCAGAATTTTGTTCGTTACGATAGGCCTTTGGACAGCAAGATTATCAACTTCCTGATACAAAATTTGAAAAACATGGGAAGAAAAACAATGGTCTGAGATAAATCCTAGAATCTGTGACGCCTGTTTGTCTTTGTAAAGCTGCGTTACCCGATTTTCTTCCGTTTCCTTCATTAAAAGAAGATCCAGGTTCAAAGCCATGACCTTCGTCAAAAATTCAGTTGCATCAGCCGCCGACATTTCTGGATGTACATAATCACCTCTGGCAATAGAGAGAATTCTCAGATCGCTCATTGCCTCAGCTGCTGCCGTAATGCCGCCGGCATGCAAAGTGCCCCTTACAAGAGTAGGATTAAGCTTGCGGACATTTTCCCATGGCTTCCCCGCAAATACTCCGGCTTCATCAAAGACATGCGCATATTTAAAAATCTCTGCCAATCCATTCGGTTCTTTGAGAAGGGCAGCAGCTTCTACAAAAACTGCCTGTTGAAATAAACTTTTATTTAATGCGGAAGTTTTCCATAACTGATAAAAGGCCCTTTGAAACGAATCCTCTGAAGTAAATAGAAAAAGTCCCATATATCCATTCCCTTCCCTGCTATTACCTTCACAGTATCATATTGAAAAAAGATAAAGAGAATTACTTATTAGAAGAAAAAATTACAAATGCTTCATTGTAATCGAGATAGTGATGGCGATTCAGATGGTAAATTTGTTCTTCAACTTACCATCTGAACTGAAGAGACTCAAATTGGAGGGATGCGATAGTTTGATGATTTTTATGAATATTCATTAAATTCAAATTATTATTTGATAAATTTAACACAAAAAAGTGGATATTTCAAATAATAATTTCTTTTTCATTTTGCGGATACAGACTTTAAGTGCATGAGCTAGGGTGGCTCAAGAAAATACCTCTCCACTAAAATTTAAAATTGAATATTGTTATTTAACCAAGCTAAACTAAAAAAGGACCATGAAATTGTATTTCAGGTCCTTTAAGTGACTCAATTTGTGATCGGCTCCTTATCATAAAATCTTGTACCATGCCATTTGCCTTTTTCAAAAAATGGCTTTTTACCAGAAACAATCATGACGCTTTCAACACCTGTTTCCACAACCGTAAGCGCGGATTGAACTTTCGGAATCATCCCGCCGCTAATTTCACCATTTGCAATATAGGTATTTACCTCTTGTTTAGAAAGGTCACTAGCGAGCGAGCCCTCAATGAAAACTCCATCCACATTGGTTACAAATAGGCATTGTTCTGCATCAAGGGCCTTAGCTACCTCTGCTGCCGCATAATCTGCATTAATATTAAGTTTTTCGCCATTTTCAGTAATCCCTATCGGGGTAATGACAGGAATGTAGTTCCCATTAACGGCAAGTTGTAAGTATTCTGTATTCACCTTGCTGATTTTCCCAACAAAGCCAAGTTTTTCACGACTTATGAAATCAGCTTGTAAACAATCGCCATCGCTTCCATTGATTCCGATAGCGGGGAATTGGTGCTGCTGAAGCATCGCTACAAGCTTTCTGTTCGTCTGGCCCGATAGAATCATTTCAGCAATTTTTAGTGTTTGCTCATCTGTTTTACGAAGTCCATTTACAAATTGTGGCTTCACATTAAATAATTCGAGCATGCCATTAATATCTGGTCCGCCGCCATGGACAAAAACCAGTTTAAAACCTTGCTTTTCCAGTTCGGAAAGACTTGTAAAAAAAGAGGATGTTAACTCGTCTAAAACACTGCCGCCGCATTTGATAACAATATATTTCATCCTTTTTTTCTCCAATCCTTACGTACGATAGCTGGCATTAATTTTGACATAGTCATAAGATAGGTCACAGCCCCATGCCCTACCGGCTCCTTTACCCACATGCAGATTAACTAAAATCTTAATCAATGGCTGATTTAAATAATTGCGTGCTTCGTCCTCTGAAAACACACATGGTACACTATTTTCCAGCATTTTAATGGGGCCGATGGCAATGTCGACTGTATAAGGGTTAATCGCGGCTTTTGTCTGCCCGATCGCGCCGATGATTCGTCCCCAGTTGGCATCGGCACCAAATATGGCGGTTTTCACTAAATTTGAACCAACAATTTGTTTGGCAATGAATCTTGCATCCTCATGATCCTTTGCTCCAAGTACCTCGACTTCAACTAACTTCGTAGCTCCCTCTCCATCCATAGCAATTTGCTTTGCTAAATTTTCACAAGCCTTTGTTAAAAGCTCAACAAATGTTTCCCATTCTGGATGTTCTGGAGTTAACGGATTATTCTTTGCCAGCCCATTTGCCATAACGAGCACCATATCGTTTGTAGAGGTATCTCCATCCACGGTAATTTGATTAAAAGTATTATTGGTTACCCTTTTTAAGGCTGCCGATAAATTTTCAGAAGAGATGGCTGCATCCGTTGTTAAGAAACCAAGCATGGTAGCCATGTTCGGATGAATCATGCCCGACCCTTTTGCCGCTCCCCCAATCTTAATGGTTTTGCTGTCGATTACGCTTGAGTATCCGCAACTTTTCATCACAATATCGGTCGTCAGAATTGCAGCTTGAAAATCAACTGCATCACTGTTTAATTTGCCTGGTGATAATGATTGAATGCCGTTTGTGATTTTATCCATATCTAAATACTTACCAATGACACCTGTCGATGCGACAGCCACATAAGTTTCCTTAATATTGAATTTTTCAGATGTTAAGGAGCGCATTTTTAATGCATCCTTGTGTCCTCTTACTCCTGTACAAGCATTGGCACAAGCACTGTTTACAACAACAGCCTGTAAGAGCCCTTCACTCGCAATGCTTTCTCGAGTTACTAGTAAAGGAGCCGCTTGGAATTGGTTTGTGGTATAAACTGCTGCAGCTGAAGCCGGGATTTCACTAATAATGACCCCTAAGTCCTTTTTAGCATATCGGAGGCCTGCATTGACCCCTGCTGCCCGAAATCCTTGTGGCGATAAAATATTCCCATTTTCAATTTCAACTAATTTATCCATTAACAATGTTTGCATTCCAAATCCTCCTTAAGGGTACAAGGGAATAAATTCTAATCCCGTTTTCTCATCTAATCCATTCATCAAATTGGCATTTTGAACCGCCTGACCGGCAGCACCTTTCATGAGATTATCGATGACAGAAACAATCGTTAACCTTCCTGTTCTCTCGTCAACATGTAAACCAATATCACAATAGTTGGATCCTGATACTTCCTTTACAGAAGGAAAATTACCTATCTTCCTGATTCTTACAAATGGGCTCCTCAAATACTGTTCATTATATAATTCAATGAGTCTATCAGTATTGACATTTTCTGTAAGCTTTACATATATGGTAGCCATGATTCCTCTTGTAATCGGCAGCAAATGTGTATTGAAAGTAATAGATGAAACTCCTGCATTCCAAAGGTTCAATTGCTGCTCGATTTCAGGAATATGCTGATGTTCGTTTACCTTATATATTCTGAAATTTTCATTCATTTCAGAGAATTGCAAGCTTTTAGATACAGATCTTCCAGCTCCGGAAACACCAGATTTTGCATCAATGATGATCATATCCGGGTCAATCAGTCCCTCTTTTACCACTGGTGCAAGACCCAATAACGTGGCTGTAGGGTAACAGCCAGGATTAGCGATTAATTTAGCATCGATAATTTTTTCTCTATTCCATTCACTCAACCCATAAACAGCTTTATCCAATAAACTTCTTTCAACTGGTTCGTGCTTATACCATTTCCTATACATTTCTCCATCGGTAAGCCGCAGGTCACCAGATAAGTCGATAATTTGAATACCTGTCCCAAAGAAGGCTGGAACAAGCTTACTAGATACCCCTGATGGGGCGGCTATAAAAACGATATCTGAATGCTTCGCTATTTCTCTAGCATCGATATGCTCAAGTTTTAAGCTTGTAATTCCATTCAGATGTGGAAACTCTTCATATAATGGAATCTCATCCCTAGTCGTATGCACAGATTGTATACTAAATAAAGGATGATGATGTAATAGGCGAAAAAGTTCACCACCGCCATATCCAGTAGTACCAATGATAGATACTTTCATTACGATCCTCCTCGGGCACAACTTGTATATTTATTACTAGATCTCTTTTTCAAGGTAAAATTAATCATTTAAAGTAATATTGGATTTACATGATCATGCCACACATAATTTTTCCCCCAGCTGTCTTTTGCCAGTGCTTCCACTTCTTTAACAAGGCTGTCTTCAACCATATAGATGTCTCCTTGTTCGTATGGGTTATAGTGAAAGGCGTACATCCTTGATAAAAACTCGTGAAACGGCAGGGACGATTCACCTTCAAGTTCACCGAAACCTGAAACGCTCGGCTCTATTCCTTGACCCCAATTCTGGCCGCTGTCGTTGTTCGGATTGTAAAAATAAATCCGGTAATCCCCGCTCTGATCTTTTTTAATCCTTTGTATCGATACGGCGTGAAGTCCGAGCAGCGTCCCGTGTGCGTTTGTCGTGAAAATGCCAACCGGGTTTGGAAAAATTAATTCGTACCCTTCATTATAATCCGGATGGTGGGTCGCATAGAACAGCCTGACGAAAGTGGAATAATTTGCGACTTTCAGTGAGAATGGATCGATTACATTAATAAAGCCCTTCGGTATCCACTCACCGTAAAATTCTGGGTTCACCCACTTGTGACCGTCCTCTCCGCGAAGGAGCGTCCGTTTCATCATTTCGTTATAAATTTTATCGAGGTGGGGTACAAGAACAATCGATACAGGATCCAAATCTTGGTGGATCTCTCCAGCAACTCCCCCCGCTAGGAGGCTTGAGTGGATTGTCACCCCTTCAAATGTCATGTCAATATCATTATCACGGGCGGCACGGGCAATGTATTCGAGAAGCTGGCTGATTCCATGCTGGGACCAGAGAGATATGGCTCTCGCTGACTGGCAGGTTGGATTGAGACCCTGGCCTACACCAAGAGGTTGTCCGAGAACACTAATTACTCCAGCAACGAGCACACCGTTTAGGCTAATCCCGCACTGTTCATATTCAGGCTTTGAAAGGATTTGCTTGACCTCAGAATGGATCGGGAGTTCAAACAGGCGGCGAATGGCAGGCAGCAGGTGATCCTGTGTCAGAGCTCCGCGGTCAAGCATTCTTGCAAGGCCGTAAATGGCTTGCCGTGTTTCAGGAAAAATAGACAGCTGAATCATGTCATGAATCAGTTCTCTATTGGCATTAAAGCTCGCAGTCCCTGTTTCCGATAAATCAAGGGCAGCTGGAATCAAGTCAGGATACTTCCGGTTAAGGAACCGTAGCAGCACGGCATTATAGGGTGAAACAAGCCCCGTATCTTTTAACGCTCCTGCAAAAATCTTAGCCTCAGCCTCAAGCTCATCAGCATAGGCATCCTCTAAACTGAGCCTGTATTCCCTTTGATTGGAGGCATCCTTGCTTAGAGGTGTAGGTGCAGTGGCAGCACGTTTGTATTTTTTTAAAGCTTCCGAAGTTTTTTCATCCATTACACTTTCAATTAGTGGTTCAGACATGCTGATAATGTCTAAAATCCGCCGGGGCATAATCGGGCGCTGTACTGTCAGACGGTCTATCTCCTGAACAATTTTATCAGCGATCGCCCTGAAGGAAAGCTCTTGACCCAGGTAGTGGAACAAGCGCTGTGCCCGAATCATATGATCTTCTAATCGAAGCCGGTTTTCCTCGATTTCCGGAGGGAACAAAAGGTCGAGATTTAGAGCCAGGATTTCATTTAAAAATGCTCTTGCCTTTTCCTGGCTTAAGCTTTCATGTATGTAATCTCCTTTGGCAATGGCAAGCATTCTCATTTCACTTAACAATTCAATAATGGAATGAACATCTTTAAGCTTTAATGAACCCCCGACAAGCGGAGGCTGCATTTTCGCCGGGTCCTCCCATGGGCCGCCATGGAAAACGCCAGCTTTGTCAAACCTAGGGGCATGTCCATAGAGAATGGCCATTCCATCATCTGAACCAGCAAGTTCAATTGCCAGTTGAAAGACGTCAGTCTGGTACATGCTTTTCGCGAATGTCTTAGCCTCTTCAAGCCTGTCTAGTGCCGTTTCAAATCTATTTTTTAAGACTTCTGTTAGGTTACTCATCCTTCTCTTCCCTCCTTAAAGGTAAAAATCATATTTTTCATATTTTTTCATGAGTGTCCTCATTACTTCGCTGTCATTCCCAGAGAAGAAAATCGTCCCGTAATGGTTCCCAAAGCCCACCCGTTCTGCCACTTTGGATGTGACAGGAATGAACATATCATGTCTTTCAAAATAAGGATGGTTTTTGAGTTCAGCAGGTATATTCAGTTTTTCAATGATTTTTACGTTTGGATATACCATAAGGCTGCCAGCATACCCCATTGCAGATACCACTTCCTCAGGGAAAAAGGCCTCAAGTTCTTCTTCTGTTGTATCGGGGTCGCTGCACAGCACCTGGGCCTGAAACGCGCTGAAGCCGTATGCCTTTTCGATCAACTCAAAAATATGTCCACCAGGAACACGAGCAGCCACCTCACCGAAATTCAATGTCCCATCCGGAGCAATGAAATATTCAGGGTGTATGAGGCCATATTTGATTTCGAAGGCGTCCACAAGCTTCTCAATCGCTTCCTTGATCTGCGGCCGCCATTCTTCAAGGGAAGGGGAAGCAGGAACGAAGTTAGAGTGACCAAGCTTTACGTACTCGGTAATATTTAGGAACCTCACCTTGCCGTCATGGATAAAGGCCTCACAGGAGAATTCCTGACCATCCAGATGGCTTTCCATAAGAAGTGGAAATTCAGAATCAGAAATTTGCTCAATCTCATGTCGATCCCGAATCATGTAATGACCGACTGTACCTGCTTTATTAAATGGCTTCACATGGATGGGGTCATTCGGATCACCATCCAGCTTGATTAATGCCTCATTTACTCTATGTAAGAAGCGATAGATATCATCCTTGTTTTGAGCTTCCGCAAATACTCCCACACGGATGCCTGCCATTTGTGCTTTACGCTTCATCAACCCTTTGTCTCGGAGTAGCAGAGATTTATGGAAAATGCGTGGGTTATTCTGGAGCCTTGCATTCATGGCGCCAGCCCATTCAACAGTTTCCTCGTAGATTGGTACAGCAATTTTTGTATTAAGATCCTTTAAATTTTCGTAGAGTTCATTCGACCGCTCCTCTAAATGGTCGAATATCCATGGGACAAACTGGATTCCATGGGTGGCAGCAAAACCTTCAAATTCAGGGGGACCAACAACCACATATGGTCGATTCATTTTGTCAATCGCTTCAATTGCGTGCAGGCTCCAGCCCAGTAATGCCGTTATTTTATCCTTGTTCTCTTTCATCTGCATAACTCTCCCTATTTGAAATATTTAAAAGATCATAACAGCCCTATTTTAGCAAAATTAATTATTATAATTTTCAGATTTACAAAAACCATACAAATATTCCAAACTATCTTAATAAATAATTTACATTGATTTACTAAAATAGGGGAGACATCAGTATAGATGTTGTCATAATCAAAAATTCGGGCTAAGGGGTAATGTGATGAGAGACTGGTATAGTAGATTGACTGATTATTTTCCAGAAAAAGAAATGAAATCCAAAAAGCACTTTGAAATCCTTTTTCAAGAAAAACAAGGAATCTATCAATTAGAGGAAAGCCAAGAACATGTACTAGTCTACTTCGAAAAGTCTGATTATATCTTCATAGACTATATACTAGTGTCCCGAAACAACCGTGGAAATGGGAGAGGCAGTACGATCCTTGATCAGCTAAAACGAAAGGGGAAAGCGATCATACTAGAGGTTGAACCAGTTACTCTTATAGATCCCGACTCGGAAAAAAG
This sequence comes from Bacillus sp. ISL-75, assembly GCF_018613095.1. Classification (NCBI taxonomy): domain Bacteria; kingdom Bacillati; phylum Bacillota; class Bacilli; order Caryophanales; family Bacillaceae; genus Bacillus; species Bacillus sp. ISL-75. Next base: position 28,866 of record NZ_JAGGQX010000033.1, on the reverse strand, counting down.
AATACACTTTTATGAAAAAAATGGTTTCTTTAAGAGGGATACCATTCGTTATGAAAGAATCCATATGGTCACAAATGAGTTGAATAAAATGGACATTTTTTGCTGGTCACCAGTACATAGAACGGAAGAATGGGTGTATGACCGAATGAAAACTATATATGATGATGTACATGCTTTTAAAGCCAGGGAACTGTATGGGCGCAATCCCCAGTCTGTATCAGATGTCCTCGGGTTGAGAGAATTAACGTATAGTAAAGCTTAGTTGAAATTGTTATACAAGTCTCTAAAGTCAGTCCCACACTAAGTTATGTGTTGGGGACTGGCCCTTTTTTGTTGGTGACAGATCAAAGCAAAGAGACACCCGGACCGAAGTCATTAGGTGTCCTTTTTTTTAAAATGTACATCCTTTATAACCATCCACCAATTTCTAAACTCGTCAGGATAATTTCAACAACAATCAAATCCATTCCACGAATAATCCTCGGATCGAATGGCTAATCGTGGAGAAACCATCCATTATATAAAGTTGAATAATAAACAGAGATTAGCTTGTATTGTATTTTAGGTTGTTTATATAATGAATAAGCAAGTCTATTTAAAGGTGTGTAGGCAAATGAAAGATAAACTTGATGATCTTAATAAAACCAAACGGCCATTATTTGCGATTGTTTATGATAAATTATATAAACTTATTATGGATGGAACGTTTCCTCCTGACAGCAGGCTCCCAACGGAACCTGAATTGGCAAAAGTATTTGGTGTCAGCAGAATGACACTCAGACATGCTTTGTCGCTATTACAAGAAGATGGCTTGGTAAAAAATATCCATGGGAAAGGTAATTTTATTACAAAATTCCATCATAATAGAAATATGGTTGGACTGGAAAAGCTGGGGAATCCTTTATACAAATGCTATCCTGGAAAAGTGGATGACGTAGAACTGGATTTTAGAATTGAACTAGTAAGTGACTATGCCAAACAAGTACTGCATCGCAATATGACCGCAGTTGTTGCTTATGAACGGTGGTATAAAAGCGGTGATCAGGTAGTAGCATATGCTTTTACCATTATGGCAATAGAAGCAGTTTCTGAATTAAATTTAGATTTACAGAATGAACAACAATTATTAGAAATGCTTGATCAAAAAGTATATGAACTTGCGAATTCATCCACTATCGAAATTAAGCGTTCCAAATCCATCAATAAACCATCACTAAAATATCAAATTTTTAACGCAGAAGAATGTGATTTGATATTAGAAAGTGTATACATCAGCGACAAATATCCTGTTGTCTATAATAAATACTATATCCCAACTGAGTTCAGTCAAATTACTATCAATGTATCCAAATAATTTTCAGGCTGACAAAAAATAAATAAATTCATTGAAAGCAGTGTCATTTCTTATAAAATGCACTGTTTTTTTATTTGGCTGTAAAAAAAATATATTGTTATCAGATTTATGGTGTGATATTCTTTTCATTATGAATTGCATACAAGTTTTTATACAACTATACAACATTGTTTTAAAATGGACTTAGCATGAAGTAAATGTAAGCGGAAACATGTAGAGTGTGAAGGTTACTTTTGGTAACTCCGCAAAATTCTAATAAAAGGAGAAATTAAAATGAGTACACGTGAACTAAAAGAAACAGCACATATCAAACCAAATGGGGTAGAGATTGCAGAGACCATCCTTTTACCAGGGGACCCATTAAGAGCCAAATTTATTGCCGAGTCCTACTTGGAAGACGTGGTACAGTTCAATTCCGTTCGTAATATGTTTGGCTATACAGGAACTTATAATGGAAAGAAAATATCGGTTATGGGAACAGGAATGGGGATGCCTAGCATGAGTCTTTATTCTTGGGAACTGATTCATGTATTTGGTGTAAAAAACTTGATTCGCATTGGTTCATGTGGTGCAATTCAGGATCATTTGAACTTGTATGATATCGTTTTCGCAATGGGTGCCTCGACAGATTCCCATTATGTACATCAATATAATCTTCCTGGACACTATTCAAATATTGCATCTTTTTCGCTATTGGAAAAAGCCAAAAAAGTGGCTGATGAAAAAGGCCTTCCAGTACATGTTGGAAATGTCCTTACAAGTGATATTTTTTATAATGCGGATCCAACAGCGGTAGAAAAATGGAGTAAAATGGGGATTTTAAGTGTTGAAATGGAGACTGCGGGACTTTATATGAATGCTGCCCATGCAGGGGTTAATGCACTTACGATTTTAACGGTAAGTGACCATATTTTTAGAAATGAACAAACAACATCGGAAGAAAGAGAAACAGCCTTTACCAATATGATGGAAATCGCATTGGAACTTGCTTAAGCGGAGCACTATCCTGAGTGGCAGCCAATAATCTAGGCAACATAGAAACGACTTATTTCTGGAAGAGGAGGAGAATAGTAAAATGACTACAATGAGTGTAAGTGAAAGTGTGACGGAAGCTCAGGAATATAATGTGAAAAAAGCTGTACCTATTATCTTACTATTATTTTTATTATGTTTGGTCATTGACAATTCCTTTAAAATTATTTCGGTAGATATGGCAAAAGATTTTAATATTTCTGCAACCACGGTTAGCTGGCAAGCCACCTTGGCTGGACTTATGATTGGAATCGGAGCAGTTGTATACGCAGCCCTGGCGGATTCCGTCAGTATTAGACGACTTTTTATTGTGGGTATTATGTTAATATGTATCGGTTCAGTTTTGGGTTATATTTTTCAGCATTCGTTCATCCTGGTTGTTTTTTCACGCATTATCCAAACCGCCGGGTTAGCATCAGCTGAAACGTTATATGTAATATTTGTGGCTAAACACTTGCCTCCAAGTGAACAAAAGAAGTTTTTGGGATTAAGTACCAGCAGTTTTGCCCTTTCACAGGTAATTGGAGCATTGACTGGGGGATATATTTCCACTTATTTTCATTGGACAACTCTATTTTTAGTTCCATTGGTAACCCTTTTTACCCTTCCTTTTATTTTGAAATATCTACCAAAAGATGAGAGGAAAGGCGGTAATGTTGATGTAATTGGCTTATTTCTAGTAGGAGCTATCGCTGCATCCCTATTGTTATATATTACTGGTTTTAACTATATTTATCTTCTCGTGTTTATTGCCACAATTGCCTTGTTCATAGTTTATATCAGCAAGGACTCTAAAGCTTTCATTGGCATTTCATTTTTCCAAAATAAGCGTTTCATCTCTTTGTTAGCCATCGCTTTTGTTATTTACTCAGTGCAATTAGCGTATATTTTCTTATTTCCGTTTCTCCTTGAAAAGCTTTATGATTTGAAACTTAATACCATTTCATTATTGCTAATTCCAGCTTATGTCTTAGCCGCCACTGTTGGGGCACTTTCTGGAAAAATCGCTAGGGTATTAGGAACCAGGCAATGTATTACTATTGCAATGGTTGGTATTACAACCAGTCTATTGGTAGGCGGATTTTTTGTACAAAGTTCTGTGATTGTGTTCGTATTTTCCATGATGTTATTCTCTAGTTCGTTTGCGTTAATGTATGCCCCGATGATTGATTCATGCGTTAGCACTATTGCGAAAGAAAACTCGGGAACAGCGGTCGGATTTTATAATTTGATTCTTAATGTAGCTGCTTCCATTGGAATAGCCTATACAGCAGCAATGATGGATAACTCATCAATGAATGGAAATATCTTAGAACATCTAAATAATCCGGACGCTTCCTTATATAGTAATATTTTATTGGTTCTTTCACTCATTACTGTTTTCAGCTTATTCCTGTATTGGGCGTTAGTAGGACGATTTTCAAAATAAATATTTAAGAAGTGATCACCCAGCTGTAATATAGATTGGGCTTGGCATTAAGCCAAGCTTTTTTATTTTTTAGGATTAAATTGTGTTAATTTTAAAAATGAGGGTGACAATAAGGGTAATTGTCACCCTCGCCTGCCTTTACTGCACACTTAGAGTGGCAGCTTGGTAGTTTACTGAAAATGTAGAACAGGTCTCCTAACATGGGGTTATTTAATTTTCGTGACTCGTCCTTCGATCAATGAAGCAAATGGCTGCTTCAGCTGCTTCACATAATTTTCAAAGACATCGATGTCAACCGGTCCGTCCACTTTGTTTGTCCCTTCAAGGAAAACGGTGAAATCGTCACCGCCATTAGCCAGGTAGCTTGTAACTGTAACTGTATATTTGGAATCAGGGTTAATAGGGGTCCCGTCAGCACGGAAGATATCAAGGACTTTTCTTTTCGTACCCTTAGTTCCGCTCCAGGTGTATTTCAGTCCGGAAATTTGCAGCATACGCACGATTCCCTTCGGCTGCCATTGCTGATTCAAGACTCGGCGAATTTGGTCGCCGGTCAAAGTCACTTTAACTAGATTGTTTTTAAACGGTAGAATGGTGAACAGCTCTCCCCAATTGACCTCCCCAGCTTGGATATCGGCCCGGATTCCAGCAGGGTTCATAAAAGCGAAGTCAGAGTTCATGGCTTTTCGTTGGGAATCGGCAATCAGATTTCCTAAAGCGGATTCACCGCTTTTGTTCTTAATGCCGGTAATGTCGTTTTCAGCCGTTCCAACGACTTTACTTACGATGGGAGCAACCTTGGCCTCGTACTTTTTCACCATTTTCTTAATTTCCTCGTCCGGTTTGATGGCATCCTGATAGACGTTTACAATTTCAGCTTTTTTGGTCACGATCTCTTTAGTTGCCGGATCAAGCTCTAAGTCTACGTCGGAGAAAGCTGTTCCGTAAGAATAAGCTTCAACAAGCAGCTTTCCGTCCACTTCTGCGTTAAGATACGTATGAGTATGACCGCCAAACATCACGTCTACTTCATCGTCTACCTTTTTGGCGATATCAATGATGTCTCCGGTAGCGGCACCAGACAGGGCGGACTGACTGCCACCATTGTGCGCAAGAACGACGATAGCTTTAACGCCTTGTTTTTTGAGTTCTGCCACTGCTTTATTAATGGCTTTCACTTCATCTGTGAACTTTACTCCCACTAATACACTCGCATTCGCAATCTTGGGGGTATCGCTCAATACAACTCCAATAAATCCGATCGGTATGCCATTAAACGTTTTAATTTCATAGGGAGGGAGAATCAGTTTACCCGTTTTTTCGTCAATAACGTTGGCACATACATAAGGGAATTGAGCACCTTCAAAGTATCCGGCCTTCGGGTTGGTTCCACCGTGGATCAGGCGCATCATTTCTTTCACACCCCGATCAAATTCGTGATTCCCTAACGTTCCCAAATTAAAGCCTATTTTGTTCAACACTTCAATCGTAGGTTCATCTTGCAAAAGTGAAGATACGGGTGCGCTGCCACCAACCATGTCACCTGCATGGACCAAAAGAGTGTTTTTGTTCTCCCCTTTCCTTTGCTTCAAATAGGCTGCTAGATATTCGACTTTGCCCATATACCTTCCGTTAAATTTACGGGTCCTGTCCAATTGTCCGTGCAAATCGTTAAGGCCGAGTAATTGTACTTGAATGAAACGGTTCTTATCATTCTCGGTGTTATTGGGTATGCCTGGAGATTCAGAATTTCCGTTGGCCAAAACAAAACCCGCAGATATTGTGGTCGTAAGAACAATAGCAGGAATTGCCTTTTTCACTGCGTCCCAATTCAAAGTTGCCCTCACTCAGTTCTCCCCTCCCAATCCTTTAGTGGATTACTACTTTAGGATAAGGAGAAATTGTTAATTTTAGATAACATTCCCATAAATTTTAAGTTAATTTAAGCCATTTTTTTAAGGCAAACAAAAGAGAAGTGCGCTACACTCACACTTCTCCCTCTTACGGCACGGAAATTTTACTCGGTACCGACCCTGATTCAATTTTACAAATAACTTTCAATAGATGTTACAGAGCTCCTTTTATTGTCTCAATCATGTTATGATATTCTTCTTCTGTTAAGTATGTTTTTCCTGGGTTCATCTCGAAAGTGGACCCCCAATTTTCTTTTCCTTCATACTTAGGCACAATGTGCATATGTAGATGATGTAACGTATCACCATACGCTCCATAATTAATCTTATTTGGTTGGAAAGCCTGATCGACCGCTGCAGCTACCTTTTTTACATCGTTCATAAAAGACGCTAATTCATCATGACTGAGCTGAAATAGTTCTTTAACATGATCCTTATAAACTACATTACATCTGCCAGTATACGTCTGTTCTTTAAAAAGAAAGACTGTTGAAACCTCCAACTCACATATTTCAATCATAAGATTGTCTCGTCTTTCATCCTTCATGCAATACATACAATCTTTATTTAGTTCCATCTTTTTTCTGCCTCACTTATTTATGAATTTTGAACCTATCTCTATAGTACCTCAGTTATGAAAAATATATTTAGATTTGGATTCCTTAATAGGCCGTCAGGATGGATGATCGCTTTTTGTCTTTTTCTTGATGAGGCAAAAAAGTAGAAACTCCACATAAAAAATCAGGAAATCATTGACGATTTCCTGACTCTAATCGATTGTTTAATAGATGACCACTGGCTCGTATGTGCTGAGATTATTATATACGGTTTTCATAACATCTGGCGGTGTGTTGACACAACCATGCGATCCTGCTGTAAGATAGGCTTGGCTTGACCAGTTTGACCGGAAGCCCGCATCGTGAAATCCTTGTCCATCATTCGTAAAAGGAGCCCAGTAATTAACTTTTACGGAATAACCTGGTTTTCCTCCGAGTTCTCTGCCCGTTAGTATCGAAGGTGTGCGTTTATAAAGAATATACCACACTCCTTTTGATGTATCATTACCGGTGCTGTGTTTCCCGGTCACAACATTCGATGTGACGACTAATTTACCATTTTTGTAAATCCAAATCCGCTGTTGTGCAATCGAAACTTCAGCATATGTATCACCGATACCATTGTTTGATGTCGTTTCATAACCATAGCCTTCACCACTCCAGCCATGTCCGATAATATTAGCAGCAACGATCGATTTCTCGCCTTTTTCAAAAGCTTTCTTAATCTGTGTTGTTTCTTTTTCCACATCTAATGCCCAGCCATAGCCTTTTCCTTTTACAGTTTTGACTGCACCTGAATGGGTCTTAAATGTGAAATCTTTATCTAATGTGGATTGAGAACTATTAATTTCAGCAATTTTCTCGTTAATATCGCTTGGGTCAATCGTGACCTTCAAGTCTTTTGTCACAGAGGCATTTTTAATTAATTCGCTGCCTTTTAACGAAAAAACTTTATCCTGTACCTTATAATCAACGGTTTGCAGAAGGAGTTCTTCTAGCCTTTTCTGTTCATTTTTTACAATCGGACTGTCTTCTTTGATTGGCTGGATGTATACAGGGTTCAAACGGATTTCACTCGTATATCCCTGCTTTTCGTAGTCCTTTAATAGACTGGCGAAATCAAGCTGCTGTCCATCATTACTTTTTGAGACGACAACTTTACCTTGTTCCAAACTGGCCTTCGCATCTTTAGGCGCAGTTAAACTCTTATTCATTGAAAGTAGCTTTTCTTCCACTTGTTTCTTCATCTCTTGGCTGCGATACTGATCGGGTTGGCTCGGCATTAATGAAAATTCTTTTGCCTTTGAAGAAGGAAAATACGTTCGCTGGCTGTTTAATAATTTTTTAACACCTGCCAGATCCTTATCTGTAAAACCCATCTTCGTATCTTGTCCATCAAAAATTTGTTGTTGCCCGACATAGACGACGTTTTTTAAAACAGCTGTATTTAATTTGTTAAGTGCCTCGTCAGCAGTCAGTCCATTGACATTTACGCCATTAATCTTGATATTTGCATTAAAATGGTTGGCCTGATAATAGCTGATTGCCCCAAATATGAGCGCTATAATAATGATTATACCCGTTGTAATAAACTTCCAGTTCGTATACCATTTAAAAGATTTTGCCCGCCGTTCTCCAATTTCTTCCACTGATTCTTTCACAGCATTTTCCATTAAAATTCCCCCCGCATACCTAACAATCAAGCTTTCGACGTCTTTCGACTTGAAGCTTTTGGTTTTGCATCATAAATATAAATTATAGTATCAATTCTCAAATTTTACTACTATTCTACTAGATATAAAGTGTGAACTTTGTCACATTTTGTATCTGCTTGAAATTTTTTTTGTCTTTTTGTAATTTGGTTGCCTGAAGTTAGGGTTGGTTCAGTCAAGTCCTAAATATTGTGTAAATTGCTAAACAATGTTTTTAACTAAAAATTTGTTATATTTAATAAATTTGATTAACCGACTTATCCCCCTTAACATTTTTCGAGCGTTACTTCCATGGGTTTCAATCTCCATATCCAGTCAAGGGTGTCAAAGGCGGTTTTTCCTTTGATAGCCTTGACTGGATATGGAATAATCCATAAATGGAAGTACGTTGAAAATTAAACTTAGCTACCTTTTAATAGATTTTTGCTTTGAATAAATGGACTCTTGATAATGCATCAAAACAGCTCCTACTAAACGAAAAGCAGATTGTGTATTAGGGAAGATACGAATTACTTTTTCTCTTCTTCGGACTTCCTGATTTAATCGCTCAAGAGAATTTGTACTACGGATATGACAACGGATATCTTCTGGGTGTTCCATGTATTGGATGGTATCTTCGAATCCTTCATCTAATATTTTCAGAGCTTGTTCGTATTTAGAATTATCCCCAAACTGACTCATCAGTTCGTCTTTAAAATTCCGCATATCCTCAATTGTGACTGCATCAAAAATACGCTTAATCATCATACGTATTTCATCTGAGCCCTTTTTTGGAAGCTTTTCTAAGACATTTCGTTTAAAATGGACGTTACACCTTTGCCAACTAGTTCCAATAAATTCACGTTGAATCGCTTTTTGAAGCCCTTGGTGAGCATCTGAAATGACTAGTTTTGGGGATTGAAGGCCACGGGATTTAAGTTGTTGGAGAAAGCGACTCCAACTTTCATAACTTTCAGCATGATCCACACTTAAACCAAGTATTTCACGTTTTTTGTTTTCTGTAATAGCAGTGGCAATATAAACAGCCTTAGAGACGACACGGTGATGTTCACGCACTTTTATATACATTGCATCTACAAAAACAAAAGGATAGTACCTTAAATTTAAGGGCCGTTTGGCCCATTCATTGATAATAGGATCAAGCTTCTGAGTAAGTGAAGAAACAAACGATTTTGAGATACTTTCACCACAAAGTTGTTCCACGATATGTGTAACTTTGCGTATAGAAACGCCATTGATAACCATCTCTAGCATAGAGAGAACTAATGCCTGGTCACACCGTGAGTATTTCTCAAAAACTGAAGGTGAGAATTCACCATTACGAGTTCTAGGAACCTTTAGTTTTATTTTACCGATATTCATCGTTAATTCACGTTCATAGTAGCCATTACGGTAGTCACGACGCTCATTAGAGCGTTCATACGCAGCAGCGTGTAAATAATCATCTCTTTCTTTCTCCATGTACTCATTCAAAACCAGAACAACAGCTGATTTAACAACTGTGTCTATATTTGAATTCATTACTGATTCTTTTAAAAGATCCATATCTAGGCTAAACTGTAATTGGGTCATTCTTATTCCTCTTCTCATTGTTTATCGTCGTTGAAAACATTGTTTCCAAGAGGGATAAAAATGACCCCTTTCTTTTTACACAATTATATGGACTTAATCGTTGGTTCGGACTGAGCTTTCTTTTTTAACCAATTTCCAATAATTATCCAGCAAATGTCGTAAGTTTCTTAAATTATGTAATAAGTGTACGGAATTATGGAGTAAGTTCCTAGAGTTAGGTAGTAAGTGGACGAAATTATATAGTAAGTCCCAATAATTATGTAGTAAGTGTGCGGAATTATGTAGTAAGTTCCTATATTTATGTAGTAAGCATCTGCAATTCACCCCAAAATCGACTGAAACTCCAAAAAACGCCTCCAAAAATCAAATTTGCTAGTAAAAATTACCTCAATTAGCCCAAAATCCCTTCCAAAAGTGAATATTGTCCGTTCGATACGATCAAGCATTCACGCTATGGTAGAGGTACCCGGGAATACATGAAAAGCGCGCTTTCTGAAAGGACTTTCCCTTGGAAAGCTTTGAACAGTTAGTCGACCAGTACCAGCCCATGCTCCATAAAATCATGCACTCGCTCCACCTTTACAAGCACCATGAGGAATTCTATCAGCACAGTCTCATCGCCCTTTGGGAAGCCAGCCAGCGCTTCGACCCCCAAAAAGGGAGCTTCACCAACTATGCTTACACCTATATCAAAGGCTACCTTCTCATGGAATTGAAAAAATTACACCAAGACCAAGAACGAAATGTTCACCCTGAAGAGCAATTCTGGAACCTGGCAGCAGATCCCTATTCGGATGACCCATTACAGGAGGAAATTCTATTATCCTACTGCGAAACGCTGACACCGAATCAAAAGAAATGGCTCCTGTATACCATCCGTGATAGCCTATCAGTCAAGGAAATTGCCGAACTAGAAAAGGTATCCTTATCAGCCGTGAAAGGTTGGCGTAGTGGTGCCAGGGAAAAAGTAAAGAATTTAATACGGGAGTAGAATACGAGAGCAAGATTTATGCGTCCGGTCGTCATACCTGCGAAGGATGTCGAGGGAAGACTTCAAAAATGACTCATTAAAAAAGGAACCATGTTTAACTGCTGAACCAGACTTGAATACAAAAATGGTTCTTGGTGTCAGGCACCACAGATGGACAAATGTCCTTTCATGGTGCCTGACACCATTTTTAATATGTAGCGATTGTTAAGTCACAGTTGGTTTATTCATTTTTCAACTACTATTTTTAGGCATTTTTTAAATGATAAAGTCTAATTTCGAAAAACATGAGTATCATTTTAGTAATGAAGGAGGCGATCTGATGGAATCAATTGGGATTTTAGGAGTCGGGCAAGCAGGCGGTAATTTAGCGGAAGTTGCCTCATCGATGGGGTTTCAAACCGCACTTATCAATACGAACAAACGCGATGGCATAGTGAACACAAAAGTGGAAAGGAAGTATTTTGTTCCTGGTTACAATGGTGCTGGGCAGGATCGATCCATCGGTTTAAAAGCAGTTAACGATAACTACCGAGAGATTGTCGACTTTGTAAAGAATTCCTTTAAGAAAATTAAACTTTTATTAGTGGCCTTCTCAACCGATGGGGGTACTGGATCAGGGATGAGCCCGTTATTGATTGATCTGTTATTGGAACATCTGTCCGGCGTTAACATAGGTGCCATTCCAATTGTTCCTGATCGAAATGTATTAACAGGTAATCGCATCAATGCTACACAGTGTATTGAAGAGCTTTCCAAGATAAACTCGCTTTCATCGGTATTCCTAGTTGATAATGATCAAATGAGAAAGTTAAACCCACAATCCAGTAAACATCAAATCTACCTTTCTTCTAATCAACAAGTCATGGAAGCCATTAAGAGTGTGTTGCAAGTAACGAAAAAGAGCTCGTTTTACGGAAACTTTGACGAAACTGACCTAATGAATATTTTGGGAACAAGAGGTGTAACGATTATATCTTCTGCAGCAATTACCGATGCAAAAACAACCTCAGATGTTACTAGTAAAATACAACAATCTTGGGCTACCTCCGTATTCTGTCCGGTGGAGTCAACCGGTGTAATCCGCGCGGGGTTAATCTACGAAGGCCCGGAAAAAATGGCTAAACTAATTAATGTTCCATCCATTTTTGAACTGATTGGAGAACCACTCGAATTATTCGAAGGGACCTACTTCTCTGAATCAGATCCAACGGTAACGACTATTTTGGCGGGACTCGCCTTTCCTTCACGGCGCCTGCATGCCCTTGAGGAATCCCTAGAAAAAAACAAAGATCGGTTACAGAACCTAGTCAAAAAGGAACATACCCAGAAATATGAATCAAAAATAGCTTGGGCATCAACCCTAAAAGCCAAACCTCAGGAGAGAAAGCCCAGCACCGTAACCTCTAAGTTAGATAAATACCAAAAATAAGAGGAATATATAGTTATTGGTGTCAGGCACCACAAATGGACAAATGTCTTTTCGTGGTGCCTGACACCATTTGCATTATTTCCCCCTTAGTAACTGCATGCGCTCGTTGAAAAGGCTTGGGTACGATAAATATCCGAGCATGGCGCTTGTGACTGCAGCGGTTGTTAACAAGAGAAAGAGAATGAGCAATTGAAATTGGACTGCTTGCATAGGGTTGGCTCCTGCGATGATTTGGCCACTCATCATTCCCGGCAACTGGACGAGGCCGATTGTTTTCTGGCTCTCAATGGTCGGAATCATGCTTGCTTTTATAGAAGTGATGAGCTGTGTGTGTATGGCTTGTTTAGGTGTTCCGCCGAGTGACAGGATGAGTTCCGCCTCATCTTGATGCGCCTCTACTTCTGCTGTGAATCTGTTGAGGAAGAGAATAGCGAGCACCATCGAATTTCCGATGACCATTCCGCTAATTGGGATAATGTATTGGGCCGTGGCAGGTGTGATCTTGAATCCTAATAAAATACTTTGTGTCAACACTTCAATTACTAATAATGTGACGATCAATTTCCATGTGATCCCTTTTATAGAAACGCCTTTTTTTCGGGCACTTTGTGTCGCTGCGGCAATCATGATTGTCACCATCAGGAAAATATACATCATATGTTCGGAATCAAATACAAACTTAAGAATATACCCAACCGCCAATAATTGAATGATGGAACGTATCACAGCTATGATGGTGTCTCTTTCCAGTCCCAAGTTAAGCGTTTTGGATAAAATAATTGGAAGGAAAACGAAAATAAGGGCAATAGTTAAGTGGAGGTAACTCATTCCAGATCCCCCTTTACAAAAAGTTGTACTTTCTCATTAACAGGAGCGCGCAGTAAGCTGCTTTTTCCTGTTTCAATCACTTCACCATTCATCATGACCCAAGTGTTGTGTCCAATCGTCATTGCCTGCTGTAAATTATGGGTAATCCAGATGATAGTGGTCCCGTATTTTTGATTAATTTTTACAATGAGTTCTTCGATTTCCAGCTGTGATACACGATCAAGTGAAGAAGTGATTTCATCAAGCAATAATATCTGTGGATGGTTAACAAGTGTCCTTGCTATCGATACTTTTTGACGTTGTCCTCCTGATAAATCCTTGATAGGTCGAAGCAAATATTCCTCCTCTAACCCCACATCATGCAATAAATTTTTTGCATCTTTTTCAGCTAGTTGTTTTCCTTGCAATGCTAATGGTAAGGCAAGATTTTTTAGAACACTGCCATTAATCATTGGCGCACTTTGAAGTGCAATCCCCACAAGCCTGCGTAATTCCACGGGTTCATAGCTGCAGATAATGTTACCTTTGATATGAATTTCTCCCGCACCAGGTGATAGCAACCCATTACATAATTTGAGCAAAGTCGTTTTCCCTGCTCCTGAAGGCCCCACTAAAGTGGTAATATAACCTTCGGGGAAAGATCCCGTAATATTTTTTAAAATATGGTTACCATCAAGTGAATAATTGACATGATTAAAATGCACGGCGGGTTTATAGCCTGAAGTCATCAGATACACTTCCTTTAAAAAAGAAAACAGCAAACCCTCATACTGTTCTGTTTTCTTCATATTTTATATTCCGAGGTCATCTTCCTAAAAATAACAAATCCTTACAGCGGCGTCCATACAAAATTACCAGTCACTATGTTATGATAATACTAGACAAAGATATTCATAGACTGGAGTTTTGATACGTGAAGCTACCTTTTTTCAAAGCAGGACTATTAACCTGTTTAACTATTAGTTTGTTTTATGGGAATGCTTCTGCAGAGTCAGATTTATCCGCCAAATGCGGTGAGATTAAACCGAATGTCAATCCACCTTTCCAACAAATTAACTGCTTACTTACCAATGCAGCAGTAGCGGCTGACATTCCTCCTGAAGTGGTAAAAGCCGTGGCTACACAGGAAAACGGGAGCTGGAAACAATTTGACGATGCTGGTGAGCCTGTTATTTCTCATGATGGTGGTATCGGTCTCATGCAGCTTACCAATCAAAAGGAATACGTCCAAGATAAGTTAAAAAACGATATCGTCTATAATATCGAGACCGGTGTAAGAGTCCTTAGCAGTATGTATACACGAACGGATTTGCCGAAAATCAAAGGGGCAGGACGCCAGGTGATTGAAAATTGGTATTTCCCTGTTATGGCATACAACGGGACAAAACCTGTGAACAGTCCGCTTAAACAAGAGACCGGTGAGAGAAATAAGGATGCTTATCAAGAACAAGTTTTTGCCAAATTAGAAGCTCAAAGTTATTTAGACGATACAAAACTAGCACAATACCCATTTAGCACATCTGATTTTGACTATGATCGTGATAGCACTGAAAGCATTAAGTTTAATAGGTTGGAATACATACTAACTGGTCAAGTACACAACTCCGCTTATTTTTTTAAAGTTGGAAACCGAGTGGTAACGACGGCGGACGATGTTAAATTACGAACAGCACCAGGTACTACGATTCTCAAAACCTTACCTAAAAATACAGCATTGATCATTGACGGAGAATTTACTTATGACTCTACAAATCAATATGTTTGGTACCCTGTTTTAACCGAAGACCATAAGATGAGAGGATATGTTTCTTCAGCTTATATAATAAAGGATACGGTGAAACCTGTCATTACAGGTGCCACAAGCAAATCTATTCCGATCAAATCCAATTTTAATGCTTTAACAGGTGTGAAAGCATTAGATAATGTAGATGGTGATATCACAAGTGCTATTCATGTGACGGGTATGGTTAATACGACGAAATTAGGCACGTACGATTTAATTTACAATGTAGCTGACAGGTCTATGAATGTGACTACAGTTAAAAGAAGAATAACAGTATATGATAATGTAAAACCTGTCATTTCAGGTGCCACCAACAAAACAATAAGACTAAATTCTTCATTTAATCCAAGAGCAAGTGTGACGGCGAGCGATAATATTGACGGTAATTTGACTAGTAAAATTACCGTCAGTGGCACCGTTAATACAAAGAAAAAGGGTACTTATACATTAAAGTACACGGTCACTGATTATTCAAAGAACGTTACCACTGTTACGAGAAAAATCACGATTGACAGTACAAAACCAGTCATTTCTGGGGCTAAAAATATAACCATTCGTTACAAATCTTCCTTCAATCCGAAAACAGGGGTAACCGCAAAAGACAATTTAGATGGCAGTTTAACCAGTCAGATAAAAGTAACAGGAACGGTTAGTACAAAGAAAAAAGGCTCCTATACATTAACGTACACTGTTACTGATAAATCCCAAAACACGACAGTAGTGAAGCGGATGATTACAGTAAAATAGGAACAGGGACATTGTCCCCTCTTTCAAACAGCTAGTGGGTTCAGACCCCCACTTAGCTAAAGTTTACAATGGTAAAGTATGATAGTGAGGCAGAGAGTAAAAGCTCTCTGTCTTTTCATTTTTTTGGGATTTATACTAATCAAACGTTTGTTTGAAATAGTTGCACGTACTGAATCATAACAATATGAAAACAGATAGATTAATAGGTCTATGAATAGAATTTGCGTTTTCCCAAATAAGTCCTCTAAAGTTGAATCCAGGTGGACTCACCCTAAAAGAAGCTCATTACAACTGAAATATTGTGTAAAATTACACTTCCATATTGGGTCAGAGTGTTCGTTGTTAAAGTCTATTTCTGTGTGAACCACCCTTTCGAATTTACGCCGTCTCCCTCTCCCCACCTTCAGCATCTATCTGTCTCTTCCCAATTCTCCTCTTAATCGACCTCATAACATGGTACGTGGTTGGTACAATAACCAAGGTTAATAAACGTATTACCAATAAATAAATAGTATTACTAGGGACTGAGAACCAGATGTAAATATCGAAAATCTCGTCCCTAGCTTATCTTTGGATAAAGTAAAACTATTGTTATGAAGTCATGGGTTTACGAAATGCAGATCGCACATAAATAATCCCGCAACCAATCGATAGGATGACTACAATTGTCAACCCCCAATAGATATTGCTGTATGCATGCGCTAATGGGAGGCCCTTTTGCCAGTTTAGAGCACTGGCCGTCATAGCAACACCGAATGCACCGCTGAAAAATTGAAGAAGCTGAAATAGTCCAAGTCCAGAACCAATCTGTTTTGGGAGTAATAATCTGGACATTTCATTCGATATGCTGCTTGTCAAGATTGTGAAGCTAATACTCATTAACATGTAGATGAACATGATTGCAAGATAAGAAGTTCCTTCAAACAAAGCGAATAAAACGACTGATGCCAGTAGGAGCAACGGAATATATCTGATGATCGAACTGTTTCCTTTTGAATCGATGATTCGTCCTACCTTTTGGGAGACAAGCATAGCTAAAAATGCACCTGGGAAAATCACTAGCCCAGCTTCGATAGCGCTAAGGCTATATTGTTTAACAAGGATTTGTGGCATTAAAAATAGTGTCGAAAAGCTACAGATATATGCCGCAATACCGACTGCTCCTAAAATTAGATAAGAGCGATTTAGGAATAGCGCTGGGAGCACGAAAGGTTCCTTAGCTGAGCGTATGCGGACGATGAACATTACAATCGCAATTAGTCCGGACACCAGCGCGATCCAGGAATGGTTCGTTAAGAAAAGAAGAAGTCCCGTCGTACCAACGCCTATGAATAGTGCACCTAAAACGTCGAAAGAACCTTTTTTGGGTTTTTCTTTTGGAATTAGAATCACAAAAAAAGGGACTAACAGTAAAGTTATCGAAGTCAAGACAAACAAAATATGCCAGCCCAAATATTCGACGATCGCGCCACCAACGACAGGCCCTAACCCTAGACCTAGCGATACTGAAGACAAAATCATAGCCATTGCTTTACCACTGCGCTCTATAGGAACGTAACGGGTGATTAGTATCAGTGACAAGGCTGGGATTGAACCCGCTCCGGATGCTTGAAAGATGCGCACGATTAGCAACATGATAAAGCTGTTGCTGAACAAACCTACTATCGCGGCAAGACTAAGAGATAAAACCCCAATAATGAAGAGCCTTCGGATTGGAACAAAATCAGCTAGTCGGCTATACGTAATTGATGAGATAGCGAATACGATAGAATAGCTTGTCACGATCCACGAAGTTGAAGAAGCAGATAATTGAAATGCTGCCGCCACGTCCGGCAAAGCTAAATTAAACATCATCGTGTTCATGATGACCAGTACAATCGATATACCAAGCAGGAGAGTAACCATTCCTTCTCTCATGGCGTGCTGCTCTGTAGCTTGGATAGAATTAATTGTAGTTTCGGATGTCATTTTTTTCCCCTCACTTTAAGTTCTAAATTTCGATAGTCATCGAACAATAGAAATAATATCATGTGCTATGGTATAATGCAATCATAAACTCGAAAAAATTTTAAGGAGGTTTTATCGTGAAAATTTTATTTCACCCAGACCGTGCAGATATTCATTTGTCCAACGTTTTATCTGCCTTAAGTGATCCTGTTCGTTTATTAATTGTCTCCAATATAAAAAATGCAGGTGAACGATCCTGTGGGGATATTGGAGTGCCCGTTGCGAAATCCACTTTTTCCCATCATACTCGTACGTTAAGGGAAGCGGGTATTGTGAATGTGCGCGTCCAAGGAACCCAGCGTTTCCTATCTCTAAGAACGGAAGATTTGGAATACCGTTTTCCAGGACTACTTTCTTCCATTCTAGACGCTTTTGAAACCTCCGAAGAGAAGAAACAGCTACTTAATCCAGAATAATCATCTTGTTCTTCTTTCTGAATTATTATTTTAGGGTACTTCCATTTTGGCTCTAAAAAATCTTATAGAAAATAAAAAAGTACAAAAACAAAAGACTGAGGTACTTTAGCCATTAAACTTGACCGTAGTTCCTTAATTAAAACTATGGATTTTTGTTTAAGCAAATTCACAGCTATGATGGGAAAACAAAATTACTGTTGTGAAATTAGAATTTTTAAATGACGAATAAGTAAGTAGTAAAACAATTTATTCAAAGTCATTGAATTAGAAATAAGCCCTTTCTTATTGAAAGTAATTACTAAGACCTTTGAAAGAAACAAGGCTGACCCTATATACTTCCAAAAAGAGATTTAAGTATATAGAGGAAATTAGGAACTATCTTGAAGAAAAGATCCAATCTTAGTTTGTAATGATTACTCCTTGTTAAAAAAAAGCGAAAACCACCCAGATAAGGCTGGATGGTTTTCAGTGTTAACTTACCTTTTTGATACTTTGATCATTTTGATCTTTTTCTTTCATACGGCTGAAAATATTAGCGAGAACGGAACCAGATAGATTATGCCAGACGCTGAAAATGGCACTTGGTACTGCCGCTAAAGGCGAGAAATGAGCGGTAGCGATAGCGACTCCCAAGCCCGAATTCTGCATACCAACTTCCATCGCAACAGCCTTTTGTTTTGCAAGGTCCATCCCGCATAAACGGGCAAAGAAAAAGCCCAGGAAGAATCCAAGCAGATTATGAAGGATTACTACACCAAAAATAAGTAGACCCGATTCAGCAATTTTAGTCGCGCTCCCTGCTATGACAGCAGAAACAATTAACACAATCGCAATAACGGAAACAAGCGGCAATGCTTTTGCACCGGCTTTTGCCTGTTTGCCAAAGAACTTTTTAATGATAAAGCCAGCTGCTAATGGAACAATGACAACTTGTACAATCGAAAGGAATAAGGAAACAACACTGACATCAACCCATTTGCTCGCAAACAGAAGAATAAGCAATGGTGTAACAATTGGTGCAAGAATCGTAGAAATTGAGGCAATTGCAACGGCCAGTGCCACATTTCCTCTTGCTAGAAACACCATAACATTGGAAGCAGTTCCGCTTGGACAGCATCCTACTAAAATGACACCTACAGCAACTTCTTCAGGTAAATGGAGTCCGACTGCCAATAAAAAGGCAAGTAACGGCATAATGATAAAGTGACCGATGACCCCAAGCGCCACTTCTTTCGGTCTTCTAAATACTTCTTTAAAATCCGATAGCTCGAGTGTCAGGCCCATTCCAAACATAACAATTCCTAGTAGAGGAACAATATATCCTCCCAGCCACACAAAGTTACCAGGATTAAGATAAGCAATAACCGCAAAGATCAATACCCATAACGTAAATGTTTTCCCAGCAAAGCTGCTGATTTTCTCGATGACTTCCAAAACAATTCCCCCTATAAATTAATTCCAACTATTTCAATAAATTTAATACACATTATATTAGAATAAATATTTAAAAAAATCAATATATTCTTACAAAATGTTACAAAATTTTCTGTATTGTTGATGCTTGCTTTCTGCTCTCATCATCATTGATATCGCAAACTCAAATGCGGCTTGACCAAGAGAACCATCCCCATGGTCTCAAAGACATAAAAAAAGCAGAGAGAAATTGCTCTCTGCTTTACTGTTTGATTCAGTTTACCTCCCACTGACCCCTAAATAGTCTCAAGAAGTTTATATGCTTCCTCTTTCGTCGTAACCTTTAATAGTTGCTCTCTAAACCCATCATCCATTAATTTTCGTGATAGCATTTGGAGAATCTTGAGATGGGCATCTCCTGCTGCTTTTTCCGGCACAGCAATCATGAAGATTAATTTTGCCGGAGCGCCATCTAAACTTTTCCAATTGACACCGTCACGTTTGATACCAAAGGCAACAGCTGGTCGTTTAACCGCATTGGATTTACCATGGGGGATGGCGATATTCATTCCAAGCCCAGTCGAACTTTCACTCTCTCGATTTAGGATCGCTTGTTTATATTCTTGTTTTGAACGTAAGACATCAGCTGTATCAAACTTGGCAATCAATTCATCGATTACATCATCACGTGTGTTGCCAGTTAAATCGGTATCAATTAATTCTATTGTTGTAATATCTGTTAACTTGCTAATATCGGTTTTAGAAACAGCTTCGACTTTTTCTTCACGTACTGGCGCCGCAGCACTAGTAACAGGACCAACACCCGCCGCTACCAGCACAGAACCATCTACGTTTTTCTTTAATGCCGTAACCATGAGGGCCGTTACAATCACACCAACAATAACAGCGATGAAGAACATAACCACATTGTCAACAGCACCTAATATAGCAACAATCGGACCACCGTGAGCAACTCTGTCACCCACACTAGAAAGCATGGCGATCACAGAACCTGCCATCGAACCGACAACGATACTTGGAATCACACGAAATGGATCTTGTGCG
This sequence comes from Bacillus sp. ISL-75, assembly GCF_018613095.1. Classification (NCBI taxonomy): domain Bacteria; kingdom Bacillati; phylum Bacillota; class Bacilli; order Caryophanales; family Bacillaceae; genus Bacillus; species Bacillus sp. ISL-75. The sequence continues at coordinate 8,618 of NZ_JAGGQX010000033.1, read as the reverse complement.
GCGAACGGAATCGCACCCTCAGTAATACCAAATAGCCCCATCGTGAAGGATGCTTTACCGGCATCTCTTTCTGACTGACTAAATTTGCGTTTGTTGATAAAAGTAGCAAGTCCAATTGGCGGGATACAGATCGCTACTGCAATGGGTCCCATAATTTCATAGTTACCTTCTGCAATCATGGCAGAACCGAAAAGAAAAGCAACTTTGTTGAATGGGCCACCCATATCGACCGCAATCATCGCGCCGAGAATCATCGCTAAGACGATCGAGCTTCCACCTTGCATGCTAGCAAGCCAAGTTGTTAATGCTTCGAACACACTTGCCACCGGATGACCAATGACGAAGATAAATAATAGACCGACAATAACACTTGAGATAATCGGGATAAAAATAATCGGCATAACGGGCTGAACCGCTTTTGGCACTTTAATTTTTTTAATAGCTAGGGCAACATAACCCGCTAAGAAACCAGCAATAATCCCGCCGATAAATCCTGCACCAGCTTCACTTCCGTAAAAACTACCATTGGCTGCAATATAACCGCCAATCATACCTGGTACGAGTCCTGGACGGTCAGCAATACTTACCGCAATGAAACCAGACAGTATCGGTACCATGAACATGAAAGCCGTGCCGCCAAGACCTTCAATTTGTTTCCAAAACGAACCTTCTGGTATTTTAATTCCACCTGGTGTTTGCTCACCACCTAGAGCTAATGCAATCGCAATCAATAATCCCCCCACGACAATAAAGGGAATCATGTAGGAAACCCCACTCATTAAGTGCTTATAAAAGCCGTTTTCCTTTTGTTTGCTTTTCTTTTCTTCACCAGACGGGGCTGATTCAGGTTTATAAACAGGAACTTCTCCGCTTTGAATCTGTTTGATCAATTCTTCTGGTTTGCGAATACCGTCTTGGACACCGGTGACAATTAATTTTTTGCCGGCAAAACGGTCCTTCTTAACCTCTTTATCCGCTGCAATAATAATGCCATCTGCTTCGGCAATATCTTGCTCCGTTAACGCATTTTCGACGCCAATCGAACCTTGTGTTTCCACTTTTATATCGATGCCCAACGCTTGGCCCGCTTTTTGTAAGTTTTCAGCAGCCATATATGTATGAGCAATTCCCACTGGACAAGCTGTAACAGCTAATATTTTCCCCATCGTGTTACCTCCTATTGTAAAAATAACTAAGTAATCGCTTTCTTAAATCTATAATATACCAATCTTGTTCAGTTAATTTTTTATCTTTTTACCGGAGACTGCGGTAAAAAAAGTTTAATGCGTTCCTATGTGACCTTAAACTTAGTTCTAGCTCCATTTCGGTCACGTAGAGCCCTCCTACGTTACCTCAAACTTAGTTCTATTACCACTTCGGTCACGTAGAACCTTCCTACGTGACCCTAAACTTAGTTCTATTACCACTTCGGTCACATAGAACCTTCCTACGTTACCTCAAACTTAGTTCTATTACCACTTCGGTCACGTAGAACCCTCCTACGTTACCTCAAACTTAGTTCTATTACCACTTCGGTCACGTAGAACCTTCCCTACGTTACCTCAAACTAAGTTCTATTACCACTTCGGTCACGTAGAACCCTCCTACGTGACCTCAAACTTAGTTCTATTACCACTTCGGTCACGTAGAACCCTCCTCCTACAAAACGGAGCTAAAGGTAACGATTAGGGGTTAATTGTGCCCGACACCTTAGAAAAACGGAGCTGACGGTAACAATTAGAGGTTAATTGTGCCCGACACCTTAAAAAAACGGAGTTGACGGTAACAATTAGAGGTTAATTGTGCCCGACACCTTAGAAAAACGGAGTTGACGGTAACAATTAGGGGTTAATTGTGCCTGACACCTTAAAAAAACGGAGTTGACGGTAACAATTAGCGGAGAATTGCAAAAAAACCAACCCGCTAGGCGAATTGGTCCAGTACTTGTAAAAATTCTTGATAATTCCTTGCAGCTGTTAGCGCATGAACGACCAAAGGCGCCTCACTCAGGGAAGAAATCTTCCCAATTACCCCGCGAAGCTCCCCTTGATTTTCTTTGGCAATGGCCAGCATGATGACAAGGGACACTCGTTCATTCCCCCACTCCATCCGCTCCTTCATGATCGCCGTGGCTAAAGCAGATTGGTGAATCATTGCTGGGTTTCCATGCGGGATGGCAATTCCCCCGCCGATGGCTGTAGCTGATTTCCTCTCTCGATTAACAGCACTATGAATATACTCTTTACTCACAAAGCCTTTTTTATAAAGAGCGTCCGCCAGCAATTCAACGACTTCATAGCGGTGTTCTTTTTCCACGTTAAAAAACACGAGCTCTTCCTTCAAGAAGGGAGAAAATACATGGGGCCCATGGTGTTCGGCACTTTTCTGCTTCAGCACCTCGACAAACTGATGTAACTTTTTCTTATCCTCTTGTCCAAACAACGGTGAAATCACGATGTGCTCAATATTTACTTTCTCAAGTGGAACCGTTGAGATAATAAAATCTGGATGCGTACTCAAATAATCCGGCACTTCCGCCTTTCCAATACAGGCGACAATCTCAATGTTCTGGTACTGCTGTTCGATTTTCGCCTCTAACAAATGCGACATCCCAATCCCCATATGGCACACAATCAACGCTTTCTTCTTTATATCTCTCTTTTTTTCCAGTCTTTCAACAGAGGCTTGAAAATGAAGGACAATATAGGCCGCCTCATCCTCAGGGATTTCGATCTGAAAAGTTTGTTTGATTTCTTCAAGCGTTAACATCACCATATTGAACATATAGGGATACATTTTTTTAATATTCGATAGAAGCGGATTGGTAATCGGAAAACCATATTTGATGCGATTGATGACCGAGTGCAAATGGACGGCAAGGCCATCGATTAAGATCGGATCCGCTTCATAATGAATGAGTGTCAACTTCTCCATCTTACGAACGAAAGCAAGAACAAGCTCAGCTGCCTCTTCATCAACGGTCAAATCTTGATTGACTTCCTCCCCAACACGCTTGCTGCTAATCAGGTGCCACGTAAAATAAACCTGCTCCACATCCGGAAAGATTAACCGAAAGGCCGACTCCAATTTTTCAAAAAACCAGCTAGCATATTGATATTCTCTGCGTTCAAACGCCATCACCTTTTCGGACTCTTGGACAAATACAGGCGACCGCTGCCGGGTCCGTTTCACCATAATCAGTGCATGAACGAGCAAGCTCTCTAAGGCATCATCTGAAAAGGCAATCGAAAATCGCCCCTGCATATCCTTAAGGGCATTCCTAACGGTCGAAATCTCATAGGGTAAAAATAAATCCAACACGACATTTTTTTCATGTAAAAATAGCTCAGACAAGTGCGCCAAAGCATTTCGTTTCTTCAATTCTGATCCTTGAATCACATTTCCCACCCGCGGCTTCGAAACGAGTTCGAGCTCAAACCGCTCGAGCCAATCCGTAATCGTCTCGATATCTTTTTTTATCGCCGCTTTAGGAACATAATATCGATCGGCAAAATGCTGTAAGGTGATCGCCTTATCACTTGTTAACAGCTGATAGGCCATTTCAAACAGCCGTTCTTCATTGGTTTTCGGCTCGCTCGAAAGAAGACTGCGCAAAATTTGCGACCGAGCACTTTCATCACTTTCAATCGCAATCCCAAGGCCCGGCTTCCGGATGAGGCTGGCGCTTGGATAATCGAGGAGGAACTCCTCCAATCGATCTAAATCGTTCCGAACCGTTTTTTCCGCACAATCAAGCTCTTCCGACAAATCCTTAATATGCAATACCCCTTCTTCATGAACGAGCAATATTCGTAGCAATTCTTTTTGTCTATTATTCATCCGTGCACCCGCTCTAAAAACAATATAGGTAAGTGTATCTTTATTTTGTCCGCTAATCAATTAAAACAATGCGAACGATGAACCTGGAACCCAAACAAGCTAAATTCCTTCCTATCCTTAGGCACCTTTATGCTTTTTTTTCGAAGAATAACCGTCCTCATAATTACTTACGCTTTTTTTCGAAAAATAACAGTGTCATACTTAATCACGCTTTTTTCAAAAATAACCATCCCCACACTTAATCACGCTTTTTCAAAAATGTAAAGGCTTCCATGGAAAGAGTCATATTTATGCCACAAATATTGTGAAATCATTCACAAACAAGTGATATACTAACACCGTTAACTTATTAATTACTAGCGAATGATGACATTTATATATAGGAGCTGATCATAATGGAGAACAGAAATAAAAAAGTAAATCGAGTGGCCTTAATTGGAACAGGTGCTGTCGGCTGCAGTTATGCTTATTCAATGATTAATCAAGGAGTGGCGGAAGAATTAGTTCTCATTGATGTCAATGAGGCAAAATCTGAAGGGGAAGCGATGGACCTGAATCACGGGATTCCGTTTGCTCCGTCACCTATCAACGTGTGGAGCGGGTCTTATCAAGATTGTGAAAGTGCAGACTTAGTGGTCATTACCGCAGGGTTGGCTCAAAAGCCTGGTGAAGCCCGATTAGAATTAGTGGAAAAGAACACGAAAATATTTAAACAAATCGTAAAAAACATTATGGCCAGTGGATTTGACGGCATCTTCTTGGTCGCAACAAACCCTGTCGATATTTTAACCTATGTGACCTGGAAGGAGTCTGGGCTGCCAAAAGAGCGTGTGATTGGTTCTGGTACCGTATTAGATTCAGCGCGTCTCCGCTTTGCGCTGGGTCAGCATTTCAATATGGACACACGAAATGTTCATGCCTATATCATTGGCGAACACGGGGATACAGAACTTCCCGTTTGGAGCCGTGCCTCAGTGGGTGTTGAAAGGCTTGAAGAACTTTCAGCAAGGAAAAACGAACCAAACAAAGATTGTTTAGAAGATATTTTCGTTAATGTCCGTGATGCGGCTTATCATATCATCGAACGAAAAGGTGCAACGTACTATGGAATCGGCATGTCCCTCGTTCGAATTACGAAGGCAATTTTAAACAATGAAAACTGTATCCTAACGGTCTCCTCCTATCTAGATGGACAATATGGACAGGAGGATGTATTTATCGGTGTTCCGGCTGTCATATACCGCGGAGGAATCCGTGAAGTGATTGAAATACAGCTAAATGAAAAGGAAAAGGAACAATTCAGCCACTCGGTTACCGTATTAAAAGAAACAATGAAACCTGTCATCTAGAAATGTTTAGAGTTGAAAACACGAATGAAAGCAGATGAGAGTATGGAAACGATTAATCATACAAAAAAAGGTTATTTTATGATGGCTGTTTTATGGCTGGCCTATGTAACCTTTGCCATGAACTGGGTGGCGGGCTCTTCCTTGACACCGCAAATAACCGAAACCTTTTTCGGTGGACCCGTGGATCCTATTATTTCTCAATTAGTGAACTATTCGATTACGACCGCGCGTGTCTTTGCCAACATCTTAGCAGCGATCGTGCTCATGAAATTAGGACCTAGAAAAGCGGCAGGTATCGCGATTGGCCTATTAATGATGGGACTTGTCGCGATTTATCTTCCGAATTATTGGGCCTATACCGTCGCTAGGATGGTCATGGCCGTTGGGGGCTCGATGGTCATTGTCTATATGAACCCCATCGTTGCTCACTATATTAAAAATTCGAACATAAAGCTGCGCATTAATGCCGCCAATACGGTGGCCTATAATGCCGGTGCCTTTATTGTCGCCGTCTTATTTACAGTTTTCGCCAAGCAAATGGTCGCCAACTGGCGTTTAACATTAACGTTCTTTGCCTCTTTAACGATCTTGTTTTTTATCGCTTGGCTTTGGAAAGCAGAGACCTTTGAAACAAAAGAAACGGGTGGTACCGCTGAAAAGTATGGCTATAAAGAGGCGCTCAAGGACGGATTTCTCTGGCGCTATGGCCTGGCGTTTGCTTCCTTTTTAACCCTGTATGTATTATCGCTCGTGAGCTTTAAAGCTATTTTTGATCAATATACCTTGTTAAATGGCTCTGTAACAAACCTATTAATCTCAGGTTTTGGCATTCTCGGAACATTTGCAGGGATTCGCATCGGAAATAAGGGCGTGCCACGGAAGCCAATCCTTCTGTTCTCAGGGATTGTCATGGTAGGAACCTTTGCCCTAGCCATTGTGTTTGCTAACAAGATTCCGCTTCTTGCTTACACACTCATTTCAATATCAGGATTTGCGATGTATATCCAGTACCCAATCTTTTTGAATCTCCCTCATGAATTAAAAGGGATGACTCCACAAAGATTGACGATTATGTTCGGACTTTTCTGGGCGATCGCTTATGCGGGCCAAACCATCGCGACGATTGTGTGGAGCTTTATTTTAGGCTCATCCGGATACACTGCTGCGATGATTTTCTTTATCGCTGCCTCCAGTGTGTACATCTTCTTGGTGGCGACCTTCCCGGAAACAAGACAGAAGGAAGCCATCCTACGGCGAGCAGCATAAGGAGGGACATGGGGGGATACGGTTCTTATGACTTTTAATGAGATTTGTGCCGACCATAAGAACCTTATCCATGGTGTCTACAACTTAGGTGGTGCCAGGCACTGCAAAGTGAAGTGCTGCCAACACTTTTTTTCGTTAACTTATACTTTTACCGACCTACATCTGAGAAAATTGCCTGTTTGTTATGTGGAAAAATAGATTCGCTGATAAAAGCAGGTTTTTCGCTGATAAATGTGCCTTTACCGCTGATAAAATAGTCCAGTCCGCTGATATCCTTCAATAATTCGCTGATAAGCTGCTCATTGCGCTAATTCCCCCCCCTCCAGGCTCCCTCCTCCGCCTAAAAGTTAGCTTTATTTGTGCAAATTTGGCTTTTATTTGCGGATCTACGGCTTTTATTTGCAGATCCACTGCTTTTATTTGCGGATCGTCTACGAAATCTCGAAAACTCTATTATAATGCCCTGAGATCACTATCCTCCAGGGCATTTTTCAATTTATTTAAAATTCTCTTCTCCCTCCCCTGCCCTTTTTGCCGACTTTTCTCTATATAGAAGGTGAAAGGTGGTGAGAGACAATGGCACAAGCATTATTAGAGGTTACGAAGCTTCGCATTGTGTTTGAAGCGGGCATGGATGACGAAGGAAATCCCATTCTCAAAGCAAAAACGTTTAGCAATGTCACAAAGGCTGCTACCGCAGATCAACTATCGCAAGCGGCACTAGCAGTAGCTGCTCTATGCAATGACCCGCTAAACAAAGTGGAGCGAAATGACAGCTCCGCGATTCTAGGTTAATAGTCTAACGAAATAATAAAGGGAGTGGAGGTGAAAGAAATGGCAAAAACATTGGAATTGCAATTTACCACAGAGTTTGGAAAGACGGCAAGCCTTTCCGTCGATAACCCTAAAGAGCCGATTGATGAAGAAGTTGTAAAATTATCGATGGCGCAGATTATTGCATCTGAAGTTTTCACAACGGCTAGTGGCAAGTTTGTAGCTGCAAAAGGAGCAAGGGTCATCGACCGAAATGTGACGGATTACGTGATTGCCTAATAAGGGAAAAAGGCCGGATTCATGATGAATCCGGCCTCTTTTTATTAATTAGAGAAGGATGAGAGAAAGTGGAACAGTTGATTCCAATCATCAGCCATATGAGATTCCCAGTCGACCACACAAAGCCTCCCCATGGTCATTCCTACTATTTTATAATAGAGGTATATGACTTTCTTACCAAAAAATGGACAAATAAAGGGAATTAGACTTACTATGTAGAAATTATAGTAACATATTCTTTTTTGGGGGAAATGGCACTATGAGACAAAGTCGACAATATAAATCTCCATTTGCTGCAATGTTATGGTCGTGTGTTTTACCAGGCTTCGGGCAATTATATAATAAAGATTATATTGTTGGCGCTGTGTTGATTGGCTTGGAATTTATAGTGAATTTGAATTCAAATTTAAACATATCCCTAATCGACTCATTTATAGGAGATATTAATTCAGCCCATCATGCGATTTTTATAGATGGGCGCTATTTTACCCATCCCTATACGGATATGGAATTTGGCAGGCATTTAATTCTGCCATAGCCAATAATAATAAGATGGTTGGTAAAGACCAACGGACATATTTATCTGGCTTCTTCCTTGGAATGGTATTAGGAATGGATTTCGGTTTATTTTGGCATGACACTAGCTTTATCAGACATTATACGGTTTTTAGATTTTTGGATTTCCCTGTCTTTAATGGACTTGCACTAGGTTTGTTAACAGGAACTTTCGGACATATAATGGAAATTGTATTTTATCGAAAACAAAGAGCGGCCTTTATAATATCTAAAAAGTAGGACCTACATAGAATAATGAATTAGACTAATGCTCAGTTATATTAATAACTACAGTGAACATCATACATATACGTTGAAAAACAAAAAAAACAACCTTTTCAGGTTGTCCTTAATTTGCCTGGCAACGTCCTACTCTCACAGGGACGCGTGTCCCAACTACCATCGGCGCTGAGAAGCTTAACTTCCGTGTTCGGTATGGAAACGGGTGTGACCTTCTCGCCATTGCTGCCAGACTATTTTTTTAGAGGAATCATTCCCTCAAAACTAGATAATGCAGAAGAAGTTTGTAAAATGAGTATGCCTTATAAATTGGTT
>NZ_JAGGQX010000032.1:11920-28498 GCF_018613095.1 Bacillus sp. ISL-75 | reverse complement strand
AACCGTATACATCACCAAAAGGCTGATGAATTAAATACAAATCCAAATAATCCACTTGTAATTTTTCTATTGATTTTGCAAATGCTTTTTTTGTATTCTCATAACCGGCATCCTGAATCCATACTTTCGTAGTAATGAATATTTCCTCTCTTGGCACACCACTCCGTTTGATTGCTCTGCCAACCGATTCTTCATTTAGATATGCAGCAGCCGTATCAATCAGACGATAGCCTGCCATAAGGGCATCATAAACAGCCTGTTCACATTCATTTGCATCTTCAATCAGATAAACACCAAAACCGAGAATAGGCATCTCCACACCATTGTTCAAAATTACTTTTTGCATATAAAATCCTCCTATATTCTTAAGCCTTAGAGTAACGAACCCATAGTTCAAGTTCATTTTTACACAATGTCTATTATTATTTTTTTAAAGTTACTGATCATATCTTAACTAGCAAGTTGTTTTGTTTTAGGATTGAACATGTAGCGACTCAGAACAATAGACGCTAAGCCCAATAGCAAGAATAATAATCCTCCTAATACGATATATTGCGTGCACATTCCTGATATTAATAATCCACCTACTGCTGTACCAATTGTTACCCCTAAGAAATTCTTTGTTAATCTTCTTTGTTTCCTATTATCTGAGTTCAGCAAGCACGAATACTCGCTGAACTACTTTTCAATTTTTACTGTTCATCACCAACAATTGTCATTCTTTGACGAACATAAGAACCATTTTCCAAAATATCAATTAGCGCACTAGCAAAATCAGCATAGCTAATATAATTTTATTTGTGTTGCTTCTTCTAATTTGGCTAGCAGTTGATTTTGCAAGTCAATATTTTCTACTCTTTCATCATAACGAGAAAGCTTCTTATGGTAGTAATAATTCCCTGAGCTCAAGGCATTTTTATCCTCACCACAAGCTAGCCAAACCTGTGAGGAATAGCCACCTTCAAGAGAATCATTTGCGCCTGCACCACCCATGCGAGTTGGCACCCAGCCAGGATCAACTGCATTGACAAGCACATCTGGCCATAAACGACTGACCGCTTTCATCAGTAATAACAAGGCTAATTTGGAACTTGAATAATCTGTTTCTTGTTCTAAATGATCAATGTTCAATCTAGAACCGCGATGCATGCCAGATGAGACATAAATAATCCGTTTAGGTTTCTCAATAAGGCTAGTTAAAAGATAAGGCGCTTCAATATTCACTGTGTAGGTTAAACGAGCATCTGTCGTGTAAACTCCTGCATTATGAATAATGACATCAAATCGACCGAATTGATTGACTTGTTTAGCCACTGAGAGAATTTCTTCTTTCTTTCCAAGGTCTCCAATGACCACCTGAGTAGCACCAGGATTTTCTTTTAAAGCCTCTTTTGCACGAGCTTCATTGCGTGCATGTAAAACTATTTCATTTCCTTGAGCAATTAGCTCTTTTGCTGCCAATGCACCAAGACCTGTTGATGATCCTGAAATGAAAATTTTTGCCATTTTCATTCACCTCCAAACTTATTTTTCATCAAATTTTCCTGTTTCAACAAATCCAGCAAATTATCGATGAAGCCCCCCACCTCCCTTCAGGACTCTGCTGCTCATTCATGCCTTTAATCAAGTCGCGTCGGACAGGCGGGTTCGTAAAGCGGCCCAGATGATGAGGCCAGCGAGGGTAATGGCCAGGGCAGCGACCATGATCGCGGTCCAACCGCCGAACGCCCAGAGAGGGCCTGCGATAACCGATCCGATCGCACCTCCGAGAAAGTTACTCACTACGATAGCCGTGTTCAGACGGCTTCGTGCAGAACCAGGAAGAGCGAGGAGACGGGTCTGTCCCAAAACAAGGTTGGTCTGCGTAGCGATATCTAAGACAATAACAACGATAATCAGTCCAATGATTGAACTTTTCAAGACCCAAGCCGCAATCAGTGACAATGCGAGTAACGCTAAGGCGCCTCCTGCAGCAGGAACGGACCACCCACGGTCGTGCAACACACCTGCACGCCTTGCAGCGAGTGCACCAGCCAAGCCAGCAAGTCCCAAGAGCCCTATCTTACCTGCCGAGTAGGAGAATGGCTCCGCTGTTAGCAGATAAGTTAGTGATGTCCAAAACAGCGAGAACACGGCGAAGTTCGCTGCGGAAATGACCAACGTCGGGGGCACTGCACGATGACGTGCCACGGTGGTGAACACTGATCCTAAAAGACGTGGGTAGGAAATATGTTCGCGTGGTTCGAGTCGCGGAATGATTTTGTACAGTATGACAGCAAGAATAATTGCGACACCTGCTGCAATTTCATATATCGCCCTCCACCCGAGAAGATCGGCTACTAAGCCGCTAATAGTGCGTGAAAGCAGAATACCGATTAGAGCTCCCGAAGCGACCGTGCTAACTACTCGTCCACGTCGCTCAGGCTCAGCTAGTTCACTGGCCAATGGAGTCAAAAGCTGTGCAGAGACGGTGGTCAATCCTAAGCCGCCGAGCGCTGCCAGGAGGACTGAAAACGTCGGTGCTATAGCGGAGACGATAAGCATCACTGCTGATAGACTCAGAATCAGCGGTATTAGCCGACGTAAATTAAGAACATCGCCTAGTGGCACTAGGAGGAATATTCCGAGCGCGTATCCAAACTGGGTGACGGTCACCAGCATCGCAGCGGTCGATGATGAGACACCGAGAGACGAGGCGATAATTTGGAACAGTGGCTGAGACAAATATAAATTCCCGACGGCCAGTCCCGCGGCAATCGCGAAGATGACTGTTTTCACCGGTGTCATCCGGCGGTCGGAGTTGGTGGATATTTTGGACATGCTGAAACCTCCTAATAATCTAACGATTGTGACAGGCTCGTTAAAATACTGTCGCAACTGTTTATTTAACTTTCTTAAAATATTTCTTTAAGGTGCTTTCCTTATAAATTGTTTTTACATTAAACGACTAATCATAGGAATTTTATAAATTAAGCCTTAAGCAAGTATAACTATATTACCCTCGAGTTACACGAAGTCAATAGTTTAAAATTACTTTTTTGTTCTGTATTTATGGGTTTACAATCTTGAGAACTTAAAGTATTATCACTTTATCACCTTCGTGTTACACGAGGTCAATAGTTTCAATCACTTTTTATTACCCTCCTTTGTAATTCTCTATTTAAATTCTTTTGAAAGATCCCTTAACCTACATGATTTATTATGGGATTAATTACAGAACAGAACCTTGAACATTTGTAACTATACAACATTCGAGTTACACAAAGTCAATAATTTAAAATTCTTTTTTTTGTTCAGCATATAGGATTTACAATCGTAAGAATTTAAAGTATTATCACCTTACTATCTTCGTGTTACACGAAGTCAAATGTTTAATATTATATAATTCATTGAAATATAGGGAGGGCTAACATGTACACTGTAAAAGAAGTTGCCAAATTACTTGATTTAACTCAACACACTGTTCGCTTTTACACTGATAAGGGATTAGTTCCAAGTTTACAACGTGATAAAAATAATAATCGAATTTTTAATGACGACTCTATACAATGGCTTTCAGGAGCAAAAAAATTAAAAAAATGTGGTATGTCAGTGGAGGACATCAAAAAATATGTAGACCTGTGTTTGGAAGGCGGTTCTACTATTCAGGAACGTTATGAAATAATATTAAAGCAAAAAGAATTGGTTCTAGCTCAATTAGAAGAAATTAAATCAATGGCAGAATATATTACTAATAAAGAACAACACTATCGTGACATTATAAATGAAGTAATCCCGGATGATACCAACCCTTCCAATTGGCAAAATGATAAAAATGTCAATTCATCCTGTCCCTTGGCAAAAGATAAAATGCCGATTGCTCATTAGTTATTGCTAATACTAATGATACTGCTAGTCGATGTTCCTTATCGGGACATCGACTTTTTAACTTTGTGAGGAAATACACTTAAACTAACCTGCATCCGATAGTTTAAGTACAATCCTTCACAATCTCATCTATATTTTAATATGAATATCCAGTTTTCTGTAAAGGTATTGCTCAATTAAATGGCCCGATACACTAAAAAGACGCGTTCCTCAATAAACGCGCCCGATTATGGAAGATCATTTAAGTTGTCTTATTGAAGATAAGCACCCGTTAGCGAAACAAGAGATGCCAATCATTTCTTGTTAATTTTCACCCAAGCTCAACAAAATTAAGAAGCAGTAACTTCTCCGGCGACTCAAATCCTCATACAAAGGAGAGGAATACAATTTCATACAATTATTTAATTATTTTTGTTCCTTTGTTATCCTTCTTTTAAAAAGTTCTACAATGTTAATTGGGATTTTGATCTTTTTAGCTATATTTAAACTTGTTTCTTTAGGATTGTTTTGTAACTCATTTCGAATGATTGAAAGTAACTCATTTTTAGTCACTACTTTCTTCCTCCCCTAGATAAAATTGCGATACTGACAGGAGAGTCTCCCGCTGGAAGCACCTTAATTACTTTATTCTTTTTCGTATCAATAACAGATATGGTATCATCATCGAAATTTGTAACAACGGCGATTTTTCCGTCAGGAGTTATGTCGATTTCGACGGGTTCTTCTCCTACTTGAATCTTCTTGGTGACTTTATTACCTAACCAATGCGCCACCCAAAGATGTTCCAACGGAATAAATGAAATATCCACGTCTATGATGTAGGAGGAACCACTTTTTGCAGCAACTTCGTTCATACGAATTTTTTACTAAAAGATTCCCTTGTAACAAATACTATCTTTACACCATGACAAATAAGGGAGAAAAACCATGAAAGTATTCGGAGTATTTGTATTTATTCTTTTATTAGTCATTTCATTAAGTGTATTAATGGACATTCTCTTAGGCTTTAAGCTCTCTCATGCATTATTGCATTTACTCAACCCGTTTTGGGTAATAGAACCTGGAGAATATGTAATGATAGCATTTCTTTTATTGATTACAATTGGTCAGCAAATCGCGATTATCATAAAAAATAACAAACAAAAGGGTTCTAGTTAGCTTTTCTTCTTAAAACGTTTGCGAATGATGGAAACAAACAACATGAACAACGGAATAATCATAAGAAAAGGAATGTGAAGATAATAGCCTGTAATAACCAAGCCTTCTTCCATATGTTCGGCAAAATCTGAGGCAATCACCGTTGACAAATAAATGAGAATAACCCCAACTGGTAAAACCATTTGTTGATGATTTTTTAACTTGAACAAGTCGACCATTCCGATTACCGCGGCATAAAAAAAGATGGCGATTTTAAAAAACATCGTAATCAGAAAGGTAAACACAACAATAGCATCGAGTCGTTGTAAAAACTCCATAAGATTGACCTTTCCGATGGTTGATAACAAAGGAAACGTTGATCTTTCCACTTCTTCCATACTAAGAACGGCGATATTTAGACTTGCTGTATAACTTAAGATAACCCCGCTTGAAATCAAGGCAGATAGCCACACTTTTTTTACTGATCCAGGTCGATTTAAATAGGGAAGCAGCATCGTAAAGACAATCATTTCTCCAAAAGGGAAAGAGATAATCAACGGAAAGGCTGCCTTTAAGATTGGTTTCCATCCGTTTTCAAGAAATGGCTGTAAATTATGAATATCGATATTGCCTGAAACAAAGACCAAAAAATTTCCTGCTACCCCAAACAAGAGTAAAATGACAATAAATACTTCTGCTGTTCTCCCTACAACTTCAATCCCTAGATAAAGTACATAACAAATGGCAAGAACCATTAAGATATTGATTGCCAATAACGGTGTTGCTGACATAGTCGATGAAAGCAGCAAATCACCGAACTCACGCAGATTTCGGGCAGCAATGTATAAAAAGTATAGAATGTATAACAAGCCAATGATCCACCCCAGATATTTACCAAATATTTTTCTAGCGTATCCGGTCAACGGCAAGTTGGGATATTGGCGAAATAAAGAGTAGTGAATGAAAAATAAGACAATTCCTCCACCCAATCCTAAAAGAATCGTAAGCCAGGCATCTTTTTTGGCACCTATTCCATAACTTATGACCAGTGAAGTCCCCAATTCAAACATAAACATCATGGCGAATAGTTGAATGCCACTAATTTTTGCCTTCTCCATCGGCTTAGAAGACCTCCCTTCGTTACTTGTCATGACTGGGTGCATTTATTTTTCTAATATGTTCTTGTCTGCATACATGTTTGGTAGATAAACGCTTGTACCTCTACTCTAATCATTCATCATATCCTACTTCCTATTTTTAATCCTTTTAAGAACGGAGGGGTAGGTTATGGTGAAAAAATTTAAAACACTTGTACATATCATGATCACCATAAAAATAGCGCTACTAAACAAAATGGGTCTAGTTAGCTTTATGTTTGAAACGGTTGCGAATCATGGCAACAACCAGCATGAACAACGGCATGATCACCATGATAAGCGGAAAAAAGTAATATTGTGCCGTTTTTTGCCCTTCTTCAATATGTTCCGCAAAATTTGAGGCAATCGCCATTGATAAAAAGATGAGAATAATCCCGGCTGGTAAAACAATTTGTTGATGATTTTTTAAATTGAACAAATCGACTATTCCGATTACTGCGCCATAAAAAAGAATGGATATTTTGAAAAACATATTAATCAAAAGAGTAAAGACAACAAGAGCATCAAGCCGTTGTAAAAACTCCATAAGATTGACCTTCCCTATTGTTGATAACAAAGGAAAAGTAGATCTCTCTACTTCTTCAACACTAAGAACGGCGATATTTAAACTTGTTGTATAACTTAAGATAAGACCGCTTGAAATTACGGCAGACAGCCAAACTTTTTTAGCTACTTCGGGCCGATTTAAATAAGGAAGCAGCATGGTGAAGACAATCATTTCTCCAAAAGGGAAAAAAGTAGTTAAAGGAAATGCTGTCGTTAGGATTGGTTTCCATCCATTTTCAAGAAACGGCTGCAAATTATGGATTTCGACATTACCTGAAAAATAGACTAAAAGATTTCCTGTGAAGCCTATAACGATCATAATAATAAAAAATACTTCTGCTGTCCTGGCTACTACTTCAATCCCTAGATAAAGTACATAACAAATGGCAAGAACCAACAAGATATTAATCGCCAATAACGGTGTTTCTGTCAATGTTGATGAAAGTAGCAAATCACCGAAATCACGCAAATCTCGGGCCGCATCGTACAAAAGGAATACGACGTATAATAGACCAATTATCCACCCAACGTATTTGCCAAATATTTTCCTGGCATATCCAGTCAACGGCAGGTTCGGATATTGACGAAATAAAAAGTAGTAAATAAAAAATAAGACAATTCCACCACACAACCCTAAAAGAATCGCGAGCCAGGCATCTTTTTTAGCAGTTATTCCATAACTTACGACAAGCGCGCTTCCAAGTTCAAACAAAAACATCATGGCAAATAGTTGAAAGGCACTAACTTTTGCTTTCTCCATTGTCTGGAACCCCCCTTTCGTTTTGATTTTGCCCCCTTATTTTATATATGGTTTTGTTCGTAAGCCTGATCGTCGAATAAACGCGTGTACGTTTACGTTGACTTCTGTCTCAGGAAAGATTTCATCATCCCATTTTTTATTGATCTTCTTCCACAATTTTGGGTTCTCACGGTTGATATATTCGCTAAAACGAAAAATATCGGTTTTTTGTTTTTTGGCATCTTTTAAGGCCATCATTACTTCGTCTTTTATTTCCTTCTCCATCTGGTTTTCAAGTTTTTCAATGGTTTCATGTTTACCGAGATCGATTGGACAATGGACTTCTGAGATGTGGCCTTCTGATCGAACTGTAATCTGAATAACGGGTTTTTTGTTTTTTATTTCCGTTTTAATTTTTGTTTTGGAGCGCATAACGTCCACTGCAATCCCCTTTTTTTTCTTTTCACAATTAAGGTCTACAATGGTTTTTTTCAACTCATTATTAATCCATGTAGCACCACGGGCAGCATCTTCATCCAACCATTTTTTGAGTCTACCCTTTTTAAAAATAGCAAGTCCTCTTATTTCCATCGTTGTCTTTGGAGATATTTGTTGAACGTTTGTTAACTTGTTCCCTTCTTTTGGATCACCGGTAATCTGAACCCCCGATAAATTTGCCCCTTCTCCTCCTAATTGTTGAATAACTTGATCGGCACGGGTACTTGCATACTCTCCCCAGATTTTTGTGGTGGATTCCAAGCCACCAATAATTTTAGCAGAAGGAACGTCCTCTAAAGGAGTCGTGATTTGGAGAAGAGTCTTTGCTGTATTATCTCTTACAATTAAAATGGGAAAAAGAGTACGAAATTTCGAATCACGTTCAATCCAATCAAACAAATCTTGAATCCCTTTTTTTCTCGCTAGCTCCTCTCCAATCACCATTAATTGGACATGAGGAAAAAAAAGTTCCTGGGGTGACTTTGGCGCAATTTTTCGGAGCGCCTCCGCAACAGTGCTTCCTGTAGCCGAATAGGTCGTAACAGGAGCCACTTGGGCTTTCCCTCCTTGCCCTGCTGCACTAGCTATTTGTCCTTCATTTATAACTTGTACCGTAACGCGATATCTGTTTTCCAAATTATCGCCGCCTTCATCAATGCCAATAGCGTTTACTATGTCAAGATCTTGTAATTCGGCACGATCCCAACATCCTGACAGTAATACGGTAGATAAAATCATACAGAGAATGATGAATGGTTTAAGTTTCATTAGAATCCCTCTTCGACTCGTTATCCTTTATTTGACCTTCTCTTGGTGACGGGCCTAGATTCTGAGTATTCCCTGTCCTCTTTATTTTCGTTTGGTTAATCAATCGAGGACGTTTTGACAAAAACGGCTTTGGAAAGCGAATGATGGTATCTTTCCAATCAGCAAAAATGATGGGAGCAAAAGGAACCAAATAAGGAATACCAAAAGAGCGAATGCTACAAGTGTGTGCGACTAAAACAATGACTCCGAGTCCAATTCCGTAAAGCCCGAAAGAAGCTGCCAACATCATCATGACAAATCGAAGTATACGTGTCGCATCCGTCATCGCAGCATGGGGCATGGTAAAACTGGCGATTGCCGTCCCTGCCACCACAATCACCATTGAACTTGAAACAATTCCTGCCGCAACAGCTGCTTGTCCCAATACAAGTGCGCCAACGATTGAAACAGCCTGTCCAATCGGACGTGGCATCCGAACGCCGGCTTCCCGCAAAACTTCAAATGTAATTTCCATTAACAAAGCCTCTATAAATACCGGAAATGGAATTCCGTGCCGCTGTGCTGACAGACTAACTAATAAAGGCGTTGGAATCAATTCCGGGTGAAACGTAAGAAACGCAATAAAAAGGGACGGTCCAAGAAGGGTTATTAAGAATGAAACAACTCTTAGAAGTCTCAAAAAACTGGCCATTTGCCAACGCGTATAATAATCTTCAGCCGTTTGAAAAAACTGATTCCATGTCGCTGGTAAAATTAAAGGAATCGGTGTCCCATTAACAAAAATAGCGACACGTCCCTCCAGTAAATTTCCGGCTACCACATCTGGACGCTCTGTTGTAAATATGGTTGGCCAAGGTGTCCATATGTCATCGTTAATCCATTCTTCGATTGTATTGGAACCAGTAATTTCATCTACTTCTATTTTATCCAGCCGTTCTTTTACTTCGGTAAGAAGTTTGTCATTGACAATTCCTTTTACATACATAATGGCTACATCTGTTTGTGTGATCTTCCCTAGCTGCATGGTTTCAACCCATAGATTAGGGCTTTTAATTCTGCGGCGAACCATGGCTGTATTGGTAATAAGCGCCTCAACAAAGCTCTCTTTAGGACCTCGGACAGCAGGTTCTGTCGTAGGTTCTGTAATGGCTCTTAAATCTCCGCCTTCTGCCGCACAGCTAATGACTTGATTCCAGCCATCAATCAAAAGAATGGATTGTCCAGATAAGATGGAAAGCAACATCTTGTTCCAGTCCGTTATGTCCTCAACTGTCCCAACTGTTAAGATATTCTCTTTAATGTATGTAAATAATTGGCTCGGTGATTGGGGATCAACACTTTCAGTATTGTTACCGTTACCCATTAGTCTTTCTATGATAGCACTGCCAATGATATCTTTATCTGCTAACCCATTTATATAAATAAGCGCAACTTTATGCAGGGAAGGTTTTCCCATTTTAAATTCACGGATACCTAGGTCACCGCTGTTCCCTAAAGCTTCCTTAATATTTTTAAGGTTTTCATCTAAGTGTTCACTAAGTTCCTGTTTGTTTGAGGGTATTTTTGTTTCCTCATACTGCAGTGTCTGCTTTCTTTTTTTCCGCTTTTTTATTAACCGATTCCATGCACTGTTCATTTTCTTATACACTCCAAGTTTATAGTGTTACCGAAAGAAGTGTTCGATGTGTTCCCTAGTTATTTAGCCTATCTATTTTCCAGTTTTTTAACCGTTTAAGATATCCTTGCATACTTAAGGGATTTCTAATATGGTCTCTCATTCCTCGAATCGATTCCATACCCCTTTATTCAGTTGTTTATTGATGTTAAATGGTTATGAATGTTTTGTTCTCTTATCCATTGTTTCACCTTAAACATTCGAAGGTCGAAGGCTATTTGCAATAATCCAGTCAGTCGATATTGGAAGAAATCATTTTTTTTGAGTTTCATAAGAGCTTCTTCATAAGAAGAAAAGCCGAGCTTTTGAAAAAGAAACCAATCTAACGTCTGTTTGATGTTCTCGGAATTCTTCCAATAATTCAGTGGAACGTTAGCCAATTCCCATGGTTGAAAATGATCGGGATACACAGCATTAATGACTTGATAAGGCGAATCACCAAAAGAACCGAAAATACCAGTAAGTCCATGTTCTTTAAAAAAACGATGGTTGATTCGTAAAGGGATTTCATGATGAGTCATCATACATTTTCCTTCAATCATATATCGAACGACCTCAATCGCCCGCCTTGTTCATAGTTTATATCAGCAAGGATTCCAAAGCTTTCATTGGCATTTCATTTTTCCAAAACAAGCGTTTTATCTCTTTGTTAGCAATCGCTTTTGTTATTTACTCAGTGCAATTAGCGTATATTTTCTTGTTTCCTTTTCTCCTTGAAAAGCTTTATAATTTGAATCTTGATACCATTTCGTTATTACTAATCCTGGCTTATGTCTTAGCCGCCACTGTTGGGGCACTTTCTGGAAAAATTGCTAGAGTATTAGGAACCAGGCAATGTATCACTATTGCAATGGCTGGTATTACCACCAGTCTATTGGTAGGCGGATTTTTTATACAAAGTTCTGTGATTGTGTTCGTAATTTCCATGATTTTATTCTCTAGTTCGTTTGCGTTTATGTATGCTCCGATGATTGATTCATGCATTAGTACTATTGCGAAAGAAAACTCGGGAACAGCGGTCGGATTTTATAATTTGATTCTTAATGTAGCTGCTTCCATTGGTATAGCCTATACAGCAGCAATGATGGATCACTCATCAATGAGAGGAAATATCCTTGAATATCTATATAATTCGGACGCTTCCTTATATAGTAATATTTTATTGGTTCTTTCACTCATTACTGTTTTCAGCGCATTCCTGTATTGGGTTTTAGTGGGGCGATTTTCCAAATAAATGTTTAAAATGTGATCTAAAACCTTATATTAAATGAAAAGGAGATACTTTTAACAAAGTGTCTCCTTTTCAGATTCAGCAGAGAATGGTATGAAGCAATATATTTTCTAAAATGGTTAAGTGAATATCAAAATTATTCTATGACCCCAGATTCCGTAATGGCTACATCTGCATGGACATTTACTTTTAGATTTTGATAGTCAGTTGCCCACTGTTTAAAATTGAATTGCCTAGTGTTGCTTTTTACAAAATGCCCATATCCTACTGGATCAATATTTTTTTCCTGAAACCCTTTTGTTAATTTTTTACATTCAACTTCAATTTTCTTTTGTAGTTTCTTTTCGATTTCTTTAATTTCCTTTGGTGTAGCACGGTTGCCGGAGTATTCATTTAAGATAGCTTTAATCTTAAGCTGCACATTTACTGTAACGGGATCTCTGGATACAAGCCGCATTTTGTATTTTGAACGGATGCTTTCAATGGCTGCCAAATCTTTGCCCATGTTCACCTTTAAGGTTCCTTGACTATATTTGTCAACCAGCAGCTTGAAATAGAACATTTTCTCAGCTGGAATGGTTTCCACGACTTTTCCATACCGAAAAAAGCTGATTCCGCTTATTTCAATCTGATCCTTTCCAATTTTTCTTAACTGCGGGAGATAAGGTGTTTTCCCCAATTGATTAAAATCAAATAAAAAACGCTGAAGGTTTGTTTTGGGCACATCTTTTGTTTTCATATTATGGCGAATGAGATTGGATAAATAAACGGCATTTCCTCTTTTTCCAAACTGACCTTCAACAAAATCCTTTGCTTCACCCTCTGTTACAGCGAGGTAAAGGCCGGCACCTACGCTGGGATCCCGTTGAAACGAATCAATGAGGTCTAAAATTCCTTTTTTTCTCGCAAGCCGTTCACCAAAAAGGACTACTTTAAGACTTCCTGTCACGATCGGATCTGAAGATTGACGCTGCACATCTCTTAAAAAATCTCTGCTTAACATAGAAGAGGCCGTAAAGGTTTTATTTTCAACGGCTTTATCTGGCAAATAGATAGGTATTAATGCCGTTCCGCGTATCTTATCACCAACATAATCATAAGCGCTTCCCGTTTCGAGATTAACATCATCTAAGATCTCCTTTTGTACACACCCTACAAGAACTGTGGTTAAAATTAGTAGGGATATCATGATACTTTTCATTTTTTCTTCACCTTCTTCACAATAAGAATCAGAAAAAAGAGTAATGGGATGTACCCGTAGTTAATCAAAAAAGCAATTTTTCCTGTATAGTCGGTCAAGGTGTGAATTTGTTGCCGGGTCTTTAAAAAATTAATGGTGATTAACACGACCATTGCTAATATAAGGACACCATATTTTTGCTTCATGTTGGTCACCCTTTTTACAATGCGGCTGGCACACCATAGGGCAATACAGAAATTGGGGAGAATGATGATATTCCAATTGGCGATGCCAATGTATTCAAATCTCTCCACAAAAGGCATTTCCACTATTTTCCATATTGTCAACGTTGCCCAGACATTCTTTTGCAGCTGTCCCTCTGAAAAATAGGCAAAGGTTACAATGGTAAGAAACGTATAAAGAAAAGTGGTAAAAAGGACACCCAGATGAGCCCATTTTTTTGATTTTTGTGGTTCTTTAATAAACGGGTAAATAAACAATAGTATCTCATAGCCGAGATAAGTAAGCGACATTTGATAAGATGCCATAACCAGATCCCTAATCGAGTGATCAAAGATTGGAAGTAAATTTCTTAAATCAGCATAAGGGATGGTAAAGAAAAAAGTGAATATTAGATAGGCTGGAAGAACAACTCCAAAGAATGCCACTCCAGTTACGGTTCTAAACCCTCCGAAAATAATATAGATAGCTAAACTACAAAAAGCCAAGGAATACCAAAAAGTACTCATATCCTGAAACATCCACACTTGTACGACCTCAATAAAGGTCCTAAGCACCGAGACACAGATAAGTAAAAAATATAACACAAATGGCAGAGATAGGAGTTTGCCCATTTTCTTTCCAAATACGAAAGTATGAGCTGATACAATATCCCCATTGGCTGTTTCAGCGATTTTGTAAATCATCCATAGAATGATATGGACGCTTAAACCAGCAATAACTACCGATATCCATGCATCATATCCTGCGGTCTGAGCGATAATGCGCTGATAGCCAAGGACACCTATGCCAAACTGCATAGTGTGGACTAGAAAAAAAACTAAAAAAGGCGATATTTTTGCTTTTTCAGGCACTAATTTTTCCATATCCCAACACCCGCCTCCTATTCATCAATATCTCTTTTCTCCTTTTTTTCATTAAGAGAAAAACGAACAGGATTTTGTGTCCGTAAATCTTGTGGCCTTTTGGATTGTTTGCTGAACGGAAGCCTAATAAGCGAATCCTTCAAATCCGCCATTCTAGGAGGATAGATTGGTTCTAAAAAAGGCCTGTTAAGGGAAGTAAGCCTTATTACGTGTGTCATTAACAGACAAAAACAAAAAACGATTCCAAGCAGCCCCCACAATTCTGCAAAAAACAAGAAAGGAAAGCGCAGTAACCGAATGGCGTTGCCCATTTTATAAACAGGTGTCGTAAAAGATGCTAATGCTGCCAGCGCCACGATGATTAGGAGGACGTTACTTGTCAGTCCGGCTTCAACAGAGGCCGTTCCGATAACGATACCGCCCACGATACCAATCGTCTGGCCAACCTTAGTAGGAAGACGCGCTCCCGCTTCCCGAAGCAGTTCAATCGTCAGTTCCAAAAAAAGTGCTTCCAGAATGGGCGGGAGCGGTATTTCCCGGCGGGAGGTAACCAAAGTGTTCATTAAATCCTTTGGTATCAGTTCGTAATGGTAGGATAAGGTCGCTACATATACAGGCGTTATTAAAATTGAAAAGGCAACGGCGAAAAGCCGGATCAGCCGGAAAAAAGAGGATAACATCCAATTTAAGAAATAATCCTCAAAGGAACTGAAGAATTCAACCAGTGTTGTTGGCGCAATCAATGCTTGCGGTGACCCATCAACAAGGATAGCAATTTTCCCTTCTGCCAGAATGGCTGTCACCCTGTCTGGACGCTCCGTATCCAGAAGTTGGGGAAAAGGGGAATTTTTATTATCAGATATGATTTGGACGATATAGGAACTATCCGTAATAGCATCAAATTCGATACCTTTTATCCGTTCCCTAATGGTTTTGACATTGGTGGGATCGGCAATGCCATCAATGTGCAAAACGGATATTTTCGTTTTAGAAAGAGAACCCACTGTAAAATCTTCAATAATAAGTTCTTTCACGGGGAGCCTTTTACGAATGAGGTTGATATTTTGCTCTACTGATTCGACAAAAGCTTCCTTCGGGCCTATTACACTAAATTCAACCTCCGGCGTTGTAATGCCGCGGACAAGCTCTTTTTGGGCGGCCAAAAACGCAAAGTTTTTTTTGTCTGAATCATGTGTTAATAGTACATATCCATTAAACAATTTCTGTTCGATTACGCTTGGATCGTTGCTAATTTGCACGTCAGCTATCGCTATAAGTTTCTTTACATCTTCGATTGTTTCGAAGGGTTTCTCTAGTAAATAAGGAAGGGCATTCTCCTGCAAAATGCTTTCGTCAATTAGCGTAGCAATAAAGGAAAAAGAAAACTGAGTGTTTGTTGGTTGATTGATATAATAAACCTGTTTAAAATCGTTTGAGCGTTTGAGATATTGTTCGAGTGATTCTTTTTCATCTGTTTGTCCCTGTTTTTTTGTAAACCAGCCCATTATCGTTTTCACCGCCGTATTCAGCATTGTATTTATTATTTCCAATGCTGGAAGGATTATGAATTACAATTAGTAGTCACAGAAAACTCACTTTGAGCACTATGAACCTTTGTTGTTCATATTCAATTCATATATTCTTTGTATAATCATGTTTGTAATAAGGAATGGGATATGTTAATTACCGACAAAGATAGAAAGGATGTAAATTAATATGTCAGAAGTGAAGCAACAAAAAGGCTGGGGTCAATTTATTCAATTGGTGCTACGAACAAAACCATCAAAGCTTTTTAATGAAGGGAAGAACGACCCTCATTATCGCCCATCGTTTATCAACTGTCATTGATTCTGATCAAATTATCTTTTTCGAAAAAGGAAAAATTACCGGAAGTGGTACACACGAACAACTTCTACAAACTCACTCTTTGTATCGTGAATTTGCCGAGCAACAATTACGATTAATAGAACCTGCGTAATAACTCGGAAGGATGAGGATGAATGACGAAAATAATAATTGTCGATGATGACTGCTATATTCGAGAACTTGTCCTCCTTTTTTTAAAAAAGGAGGGATTCGAGCTTTATGAGGCTTCTGATGGTATAAAGGCATTGCAATTGATGGAAAAAATAAAGGTAGATTTAGCAATCATTGATATTATGATGCCAAACATGGATGGCTGGGAATTATGTCGAGAGCTTCGGGAGTTCAGTGATATTCCGATCTTAATGTTAACCGCCAAAGGAGAAACAGCGCAAAAGGTGAAGGGGTTTGATCTCGGGGCGGATGATTATCTTGTTAAACCATTTGACCCGATTGAGTTAGCCGCACGAGTAAAATATTAAAACGGTATAAAATAACCGTTTCACAAACAATCAATATTGATGAATTTAAGTTAAATCGGAAATCACATGAAATTTCTTTTAAAGGGTGGAATCACGGTATTCGTTGCTCCACTAATTACGGAAACGTCGTTGCTTACAGTATTTGCTACATAAATAAGGTTGGTAGATGTATTAACCCCTACTCCCAGTGGAATAGTCCCAACCGCAATAGTAGTAATCACGGTATTCGTTACTCCATTTATAACAGAAACATCATTACTACCAGCATTCGATACATAAATTTGATTGATAGATGTAGATCCTGTTGGCCCTGTTGGCCCCGTTGGTCC